>NZ_CAXQGS010000071.1:0-21587 GCF_964223445.1 Cytobacillus sp. | reverse complement strand
TGCAAGGGTGCCATAATACGCAATCACATATTGCGGGCAATTGGGCAGCATGATGGCAACACGGCCGCCTTTTTGAACACCATTTTTCTGCAGGGATGCAGCAAATCCATAGACAGCTTTTTGAAGTTCCGTATAAAGCATTTTCCGGCCATAAAAAGATAAAGCTGTATTCTGCGGATACATCGCTGTCACTTCCTGCAGCATCTCAGGCATCGACTTGCTCGGAATGTTTACTTCGGATGCAATTGATTCAGGATAGCGGGCATGCCAGGTTTTCTTTTCACTCATTCTTAATCCCTCCAAAGTTTACCGTTTTTACATTGCATGCGTTCCGCCATCGACGATTAATACGTCTCCCGTCACATAATTTGACGCATTGGAAGCCAGGAACAAAGCGGCGCCTTTCAAATCATCATCAGAGCCAAAGCGCCTGAGAGGTGTTGCCTCCAGAATTGGGTTTTTCCCCTGCTCAATAATCGCCGCTGACATTTTTGTAGGGAAAAAACCTGGCGCAATGGCATTTACATTGATGCCATACCTGCCCCATTTTACAGCCAGATCCTTTGTCATCGTAATAACAGCGCCTTTACTTGTGTTATAGCCGATCGTATCCATCACCCGGGGGTCAGTGCCCCCAAGTCCGGCAACAGAGGCAATATTAATGATCTTTCCGGACCTTTGCTCAATCATGATCTTACCAGCAGCCTGGCTCATTAAGAACGTCCCTGTCACATTCACATTGATAACTTTTTGCCAGGCATCAAGCGGCATCTCCTCGGCAGGTGCTCCCCACGTGGCACCGCTGTTGTTGACAAGAATATCAATGCTGCCAAATTCCTTAACCGTTTCTTCGATCACTTTATGGACGTCCTCCGGTTTGCTTATGTCACAGGATAGAGCTAAAGTTTTCACTCCAAGTTTGGCGAGACGATCAGCTGTTTCCTGACATGCCTCCACCTTTCTTGAACAAAGAATGATATTTGCGCCTGCCTCGGCAAAGCCTTCCGCAATCTGGGCACCCAGCCCTCGACCTCCTCCAGTTATCAGTGCTGTTTTCCCGGTTAGGTCAAATAAATCCATCACGTTCATATGACTCCCTGCTTTCTCCTATTGGTATTTTTTCAGCTCAAGCTTAGCAATCTGTGCCCGATGGACCTCATCTGGCCCGTCTGCCAGCCTCAGCGTCCTGGCATTTGCCCACAGGGCCGCAAGCGGAACATCCTCAGAGACTCCTGCGGCACCAAAAGACTGAATCGCACGGTCAATTACCTTAAGAGCCATGGATGGGGCCACAACTTTGATCATAGCAATCTCCGTTTTTGCCACTTTATTGCCGGCTGTATCCATCATATAGGCCGCTTTAAGCGTTAATAGTCTTGCCTGCTCAATTTCAATTCGGGAATCCGCAATCCATTCCCGGATGACTCCCTGACTGGAGAGCGGTTTTCCAAAAGCGATGCGATTTTGTACACGCTTACATAATTCATCAAGAGCGCGCTCTGCTGCTCCAATTAGCCTCATGCAATGATGGATGCGTCCCGGACCAAGCCTTCCCTGTGCAATGGCAAACCCTTTCCCTTCACCCCAAATCATATTTTCAGCAGGAACTCTGACATTGTCGTATGTAATTTCAGCATGGCCATGGGGAGCGTGATCATAGCCAAACACCGGAAGCATCCTCTCTATTTTTACTCCTGGCGTATCCAAAGGAACAAGAATCATAGATTGCTGTTCATGACGGCTGGCAGCAGGATCGGTTTTTCCCATAACGATCGCTATCCTGCATCTCGGATCTCCTGCACCTGAGGACCACCACTTCCGTCCATTTATGACATACTCTGTACCTTGCCTTTCAATCCGGGCTTCAATATTTGTGGCATCAGAAGAGGCAACATCCGGCTCTGTCATGGAAAAACATGATCGTATTTCTCCTTTTAGCAGCGGCTGCAGCCAATAACTCTTTTGCTGATCGGTGCCATACCTTGCGAGCACTTCCATGTTGCCGGTATCAGGTGCATTGCAATTGAAGATCTCCGGTGCAATCATCGAACGCCCCATAATTTCGCATAGCGGAGCATATTCCACGTTCGTGAGTCCTGCGCCATACTCGCTTTCCGGTAAAAATAAGTTCCATAACCCGGCATCCTTCGCCTTGCGTTTCAGCTCCTCCATAATGGGCGGAATAGCATTCCATCGGTTTTCCTGTTCTTTCAATTGCTGTTCATACAATGATTCGTTCGGATAAACGTTTTCATCCATAAACAAGTTTAATTTCCTTATAAGCTCCTGCACTTTTGATGAGTATGAAAAATCCACTTCCATCCCTCCTCCACTAACTGACCGGTCGGTATGTTACAAGTTTAGTATAAACAATCATGGAAAAAATTCAACTTATTTTCAGAAAATTTTTAAATTTAATAATTTCAACTCCTAACCAAAGCACTGTTTTTATTGAGACAGAATGTAGGGAATTTTTGCTAGTTAGAAACCATTCTATTTCGTTCCCCGAATTATATTAGAACTATGCACCTACATTTACTGCTTTTAAAACAATTTAACCTTTAAACTCCTCAATTTATACTATTCTAAATTTTTTGACACTTAAAACAGTCTTCATCTATTATTGATTTGAAATTAATAGAGGAGGAACTTAGCAGATGAAAAAATTAGTAAATAAACGCACTATTCCTGTACTCCTGTCTGCTGCTTTATTGGCTGCACCCGCAGTTCAGGCAGAAACTCCCTATTACGGGAAATCATACAGCCAGCCTGAACAAGTAAGACATCTCTTTCCTGACATCGAGGTAAAAGACAAGACTCCTGCCTTTTCAAGGGACGGTGATGCATTTACTTCTCAAGAAGAAATGATGTCTTACATAAACCAGCTCGAAGCTAAAAGTCCTTTCCTGACTGTTAAAACAATCGGAACATCCCAAGAAGGCCGTGAAATACCAGCCCTTTATTTCACAAAGGATAAACATATAAGATCAGGCTATTTATCAAAAAAGCCGATTGTGTGGGTTCAGAGCCAGATCCATGGCAATGAGCCTGCTAGCGGAGAATCAATCCTGGCCTTGGCCAACAGGCTTGCCGGGGAGTTAGGCAAGGAAATTTTGGACGATATCAATGTCATTGTCATACCAAGAGTCAATCCTGATGGATCCTATGCTTTTAAAAGACAGCTTGCCGACGGTCTTGACGGAAATCGCGATCATATAAAACTTGAATCTCCAGAGGTACAGGCCATTCATGCAGAATTTAATAAATATTCACCGGAAGTGGTGATCGATGCTCATGAATATTCCGTGTACAGCAGTGCTTTTAATCAAGTTGGTGAACAGGGCGCGTTGAAGTATCACGATATTCTGATCCAATCTGGCCGAAACCTCAATATCCCTGAAAAAATCCGTCAGGCATCTGACAGTTTATTCGTCGAACCTGCAATGGAAGAGCTTGAGAATAATGGCATCTCCGCAGAAATTTACTATACAGCAGGCCTTGATGACCAAGGTGAAATTGAAATAATCGAGGGCTCCACTGAACCAAGAATTGGCCGGAATTCATTCGGACTTCAGCCTGCATTCTCCTTCCTGCTAGAGAGCAGAGGCATTGGCATCGGCCGAGAAGATTTTGCGCGCCGGGTGAACGCCCAAATTGCGACCCATGAAAGCATTCTTAAGCAAACGGCCAGTCATGCAAGACAAATTAAAAATCTGGTAGCATTTGAAAGACTTAATCTTATTAAAAAAGGCCTAAAACCAAATGACAATGACCCAATAATTATTGATAGCGAAAATAAAGAGATTGAGAATGAGACTCTTGAAATGGTGGACATTGCAACAGGCACTGTTCAGGATATCCCTGTTAAATACTTAAGTGCTACCGACGCAGAACCCACATTGGTAAGAGATAGACCTACTGCCTATCTGATTAAACCAGGTCATGAGGAAATTGCGGAAAAATTAAAGGATCAAGGGTTAAAGGGCTTTAAACTTCCGAAAGATGTAAGCCTTCCAGCTGAAGCCTTTACAGTTACTTCTAAGGAAGGTGCAGGTAATTACGAAGGCAGGGATCTTGTAGAAGTTGAAACTGAGCTGACTAAGAAGAACATTAGCTTCCCGAAAGGCACTTATGTATTTCTGACAGCTCAGCCTCAAACAAATCTGCTTTCCCTCTCCCTGGAGCCTGAATCAGTAGACAGTTATACGACCTTCGGCTACGTCCCTTCTGAAGTTGGGAAGGAATTGCCGATTTACCGTTTTACCATTGATCCAAAGAAATCAAACATGAAACCATTTATGAAATAAATAAAAAGGAGGCTGTCGCATATGTCAGCCTCTCTGGGTTGTTTCAGCTTTCCTTCAAAGACAGCAGTATAGCCATTGGCTTCTTTTTTAATGGCTCTATTAAATTTAAATGTTGATTTTTAAGTAATAAATTAGGGGAACCATCATTAGTCGAGGTTCCCCTTTTTTTTCAGCTAATGCCCCCGTTTGTCCAACAAGGAAACAGAACGGCTGTCTCTAAAAAGACAGCCGTCCAGTCTGAAATTTCAGCGTGTTTAGATAAGAGATATTGTTTCTCTATATATGCCAGCATATTGTCTGTTTATTTAATTTTCTCCGCCAACTCTAAAATAATTCCCTCTGGACCACGAATGTAGCATAACTTATAACTTTCTTCATATTGCTGTATCTCGCTAAAGATTTCCGTGCCCTTCTTTTTCAATTTTGCAACAATAGCTTCAATATCTTCAACAGCAAAGCAAATATGTCGGATACCCAGCGTATTTGCAAAAGGTTGCTGAATATCTCTTTCATCTGACGGCGTATAAAATTTGACTAGCTCTATCCATGCCTGACCATCCGGCATCCCTAATCCAACACATGCCGTTTTAACATCATTAAGCCCAACTATTCTGTCCAACTGTTCTCCATCCAATTCCCATTCCGCTTGTACTTCAAGTCCTAAATCAAGAAAAAACGCTTTAGCCTCTGAAAGATCATTTACGTTTATACTCACATGATCAATTCTATTGATCTTCATATCTAATACCTCCTCCGAGATCATGTGCTCTTCACAGAATTATTCAACAAACCATTTGCAGATTCCTACCATGATAGTTAAATAAGCACTATACAGCGAATTTTGATATAAACTATCAGTATCTGCCACAATTTGTCCTCTAAATATTATCCTTTAGCCAATCGGCGTCCTTTTTCCTTTATTAACCCTGCGCCCATCAGTCCAATCAATGAAAAGATGACCGGAATAATAAATCCATACTGGTATCCTGCTTCAAATGTATCCAAAACTTTTCCGAAAATAAATGGCAGCAAAACTGCGCTCAGAAAGCCTCCAGTGTTGGCGAAACCTGAAACGACACCCACATCCCGGATGTCAAATGATTTTCTGACAATCGCGAACGTCAGCGTACTTGCCCCATTCCCATAACCCATGATCAGGAAAAGGACAATCACGAGCGGATATGGAGGTTTGCCCTGGAATAAAAGAAATAATGCCCAACCCAGTACGACGATTATGTGGGCAAAAAGATAAGGGCGTTTGATGCTGCCCATCCGTCCTGATATGAAGCTCATTAACGGAGCACCGATGATTGCCCCAATCAGTCCAATCATAACTAGCTGACTGGATTCAGAACGGGTCAGATCATACATTTCCATTCCATATGGCACTGCCCATGAACCGATGAAGCCAACATAAGTGCCAACCACGCCAAAATGACACAAAAACGTGGCCCATGCCTGACGGTCAGAAAAAATTCTCTTTAATATGTTGGCTGTTTTCTCTGCTGGCTCCTTCTTACCTTTTGATTTCTTAGGTTCGATTCCCATCCGGGAAGGCTGCAAAATTAAAATGAAATACAGCAATATGGCGAGGATGGTCAAAATAATGCCCACCGCCAAAAACGGAATGCGCCAGCCCCAAATGGAAATCCAAATGGAAAATGGCACAGTCGCGAGCAAAAATCCAAAGCTCCCGGACATGCCCGCAAAACCAAGTAATTTTACAAATTCATTTACCTTAAACCATCTGCCTAAAATGATGACAACATTAATCCAGATCGTCGCATCACCTATTCCGACTAGCATTCTTGCCGCGAAAAGGATGTATTCATTTGCAGCAAAGCTGAATAATAAAGTGCCGATTCCGTTTAGAAGGGTTCCGGCGATTAAAAATACATTAGGGCCAAAACGGTCGGATAATATTCCAATGGGAACCTGCAGGCTGGCATAGGCGAAAAATTGGATGCTCGTCAGGAGCCCAATGGCCGCAGCTGTCACACCGAATTCCTTCATTAATTGATCAGTAATTAAGCCAGGAGCTGTTCTTTGGCTCACGATTAAGAAGTATGTAAATAAGACCGCGCCAAAGACAAGCCACCTGTATTTGCTGTTATGTTTCTCCACTGCCCTCTGCTCCTATTTTCTAAAGAATACCCTCCATTATACGCTAAAAAAAGGCACCTGTCCTCCACTGCGTTAAAGCAGTGGAATACAGGTGCCTATGACTTTGTTATTCTTTTACAAGATCCTTTGTGCTTCTTACTGTATCGATCGGGCGGACATAGCTTTCAATTTGCTCCCTTTTTGGCTCCAGGAATGGCGGGAGTGAGAGTTTTTCCCCAAGTGTTTCATAAGGCTCATCACCCATGAATCCAGGACCATCCGTCGCGAATTCAAATAAAATCTGCGGAGCAACCCGGGAATATAAAGAACCGAAGAAGAAGCGATCTACAAATCCTGATGTCTGGAAACCAAAGCCTCTCAAATGCTGATCCCATTCTTCGAGAACAGACTTATCTTCTACGCGGAATGCTGCGTGATGGACTGTTCCATACCCCTGGCGTGCCTGAGGAAGCGACGGGTTATATTCCACTACCACCTGTGCTCCATTTCCTCCTTCACCCACTTCGAATAAATGGAAATCTCCTTCGTTAGCAATTTCCTTAAAGTGCAGCACCTTTTCCATCATTTCCTTAAAATAATCAAATTGAGCTACCCTTACAAAAAGCGGCCCGAGACCAGTGATCGCGTATTCAAGCGGAATGGGCCCTTTCTGCCAGGGTGTGCCTGATGGTATTCCCCTATTGGTTTCATCCGAGATCAATTGGTATTTTTGATCATCGAAATCTGAGAATGACAGTGTTTTCTTGCCGAACTGCTCCTTGATCCCGGAATGTGGAACCTCTAAACGGTCAAACCGCTTTACCCAATAATCGAGTGCTTCATCTGTCGGAACCCGGAATGACGTTTTCGAAATTTCATCCGTACCGTGAGATCCCTGCGGAATACCGGGAAAATCAAAAAATGTCATATCTGTTCCTGGACTTCCTGTGTCATCTGCAAAAAATAAGTGATACGTTTGAATGTCATCCTGATTTACCGTCTTCTTTACTAAACGCATTCCTAATGTATAAGTGAAAAACTCATAATTTTTCTCAGCACTGCTTGTAATAGCTGTAACATGGTGAATACCTTTTAGTTGATTCAATTGTACTTCCTCCCCGTTTTAATTTATCTTAAAATAAAATATCTTTAATTCGAGATAATTTTATTTTAGCACGTCTTACTGATGGTGTCAAAATATACCGGGGTTTTAGAAAAAGGACTTAATGATGTCTTCTTTATGATTGCATTCCTTGCAGATGTATTCAATCTCCAGTGCATCCTCCCTGGCGATGTGGACAGTTTCTTTTCCGCAGACTTCGCAATATCTCATTTCCGTAATCTCTTTCATTATTACATCTCCTGTTAATGTGTCGTTTATCTTGGTTTAACCAGAATTTTGATTTCTAAACGCAAAAAAACCAGCTCCTCCTGGGAACTGGTTTAATTTACGTATGTACAGCCGCCATTGCCGTAAATAAGGATAAGAAAGTTTTAAACCACCACTCCTCAAAGTGGGTGTTCGCAGAAACATTCCTGCCTGTCCTCCTTGTCATATAGACGGAGGCCTGTCATTCCCGTTTCAATGTAAAACTCCCTGTTACAGCTTAAAGGTTAAAACTTTATTATGATTACGAACAATGCAGCTTGTATTTATATATTAACGGATGCTGGCGGATTTTTCAATGGGCATGCTCAGTCTTTTTATTGTACGAAAAACAAATTTTAAAAAAGGGGTTGAATAATTATTGGTGAATATATTTTACACCAGCCAACCAATCGGAGGATTATTAATGAAACAAAATCCTATTATTTTATCTATTATTACCATCTCACTTTTAATCGGATGTTCAAAAGATGCAGCATATGAATTTGACCTGAATCAGCTGACTAGAGTTGACATCTCAGAAGAAAATAGTGAAAAAGAGTTGATTATAACTGATAAAGAAAAGATTAAATCCTTAAGAAACATAATCTCAAGAATTGAATGGGAGGCAGACATAAAGCCCCAAATGGCTGAAAAAGAAGATGTGATAGCCACTTTATTCTTTACTTATGACAGAGATATGCCAGAGAGATTGACTGAGTACTCCATATGGTTCAGCAAGAAAGATGGATCTGCAGAGATTTTTCACAGAGAAAAAAATGCATTAGGAACCTTAGACAAAGAAAATGCCCAAGCCCTGAAAGAACTAATGATTAATAGCTAAAAAATGAAAATTTCACTGTTTTAGTTTTGTTCTGCTTTGGGCTTCATGACTCCTTTATGGCGACCGTTTTCTCCGCATCCTCTTGATTTTGGGCTTCATGCCCCCTCTATGGCGACCGTTTTCTCCTCGCCTCTCCATTTTTGGGCTTCATGACTCCTCTTTGACGACCATTTTCTCCTCTCTTCTCCTTTTTTGGGCTCCATAATCCACCTATGACTTGAATCCATAGCACCCACTTTCGTCCTCAGCATTCCCCTGCCAATTCCGGCCATTTTGTAATACATTTCCCACTTTTAACAAATACTTTTTAAATAGTACGAATGAATAGGTGGTGCAGAATGGACGGAGAAAAATTTACTTTTTACCTGGATGAAAAGGAAATCGAAGCAAAATCGGGTCAGTCGATTTTTGAGGCGGCACGGAATCACAACCATTTTCTCCCGGGGATTTGTTCTTCCCAGCCTGATCTGGGTGTTGGCGTCATTCAGACGTGCGATACCTGCTACGTAGAGATTGATGGCGAGCTGAAGCGGTCTTGTGCGACAAAGGCTGAGCCGAATATGAAGGTAAGTTCTGTGTCAGAGCTGGCCAAGGAAGCCCAGCTTGAGGGTATGTCCCGCATCTTGAAAAATCATGAGCTATACTGCACGGTTTGCGATAACAATAACGGAAATTGTGTAGTGCATAATACAGCGGAACATTTTAAGATTGAGCATCAGAAGTATGAATTTAAACCAAAGCCCTACCCTCAGGATACTTCGAATCCCTTTTACCGGTATGAGCCGGATCAGTGCATTCTTTGCGGGCTGTGTGTGGAGGCGTGCCAGGATCTGCAGGTGAGCGAGGTTCTAAGCATCGCCTGGGACCGGGAGCAGCCGCGCGTGATTTGGGATAATGATGTGCCGATAAATGAATCCTCCTGCGTATCCTGCGGGCATTGTGTGACAGTGTGCCCCTGCAATGCATTAATGGAGAAATCGATGCTCGGCAAAGCCGGCTATCTCACGAATATTCCAAAGCCTCTTCTTGAGCCGATGATTGATTTAACGAAAGAAGTTGAGCCTGGGTATAAAGAGATATTTGCTATTTCCAATGTAGAGGCAGCGATGCGGGAAGCCCGTATTAAGCGGACAAAAACGGTCTGTACGTATTGCGGGGTCGGCTGCAGCTTCGAGGTTTGGACGAAAGACCGGGAAATTCTCAAAATCCAGCCGTCGCCTGAAGCTCCTGTTAATGGAATTTCGACATGTGTAAAAGGAAAATTCGGCTGGACCTTTGTGAACAGCAAAGAACGCCTCACCAAACCTCTAATCAGAAAAGGCGAAAAATTCTTTGAAGCCACATGGGATGAGGCTCTATCTATGATTGCGGAGAAATTCACTGACATTAAAGAAGAGAATGGACCGGATGCCCTCGGTTTTATCGCATCTTCCAAGTGTTCCAACGAGGAAAACTATCTGTTCCAAAAGCTTGCCAGAGCCATTTTTAAAACGAACAATATTGATAATTGTTCAAGATACTGTCAGACACCTGCCTCCATGGGTCTTATCCGCACAGTCGGCATCGGCGGTGACTCCGGTACGATGAAGGATATCGCAAGCTCGGATTTAATCATTGTTGTCGGTGCGAACCCGGCAGAATCACACCCTGTTCTGGCAACACGGATTAAACGGGCGCATAAATTGGCGGACCAGAAGCTCATTGTAGCCGACCTTCGGAAAAATGATTTGGCGGAACGGGCTGATTTGCATATTCATCCAAAGCCGGGGACCGATCTGGTATGGCTTTCCGCTGTCACAAAATACTTTATCGACCAGGGCTGGGAAGACAGCGAATTTCTTTACTCTCGTGTAAATCATGTGCATGAATATAAAAAGTCCCTTGAAAAATTTACACTCGAATATGCTGAAGAAGTTACCGGGATTTCAAAGGAAACTTTAATCAAAATAGCTGAAATGATTCATAATGCAAACGGTACTTGCATTTTATGGGCCATGGGTGTTACGCAGCACTTAGGAGGCACGGATACAAGCACCGCGATCAGCAACCTGCTTTTAGTTACAGGCAATTTTGGCAAGCCTGGTGCGGGAGCTTACCCGCTGCGCGGCCACAATAACGTCCAGGGTGCGAGTGATTTTGGCACCATGCCTACCTGGCTTCCAGGTTATCAGCCAATAGAAAATGATGAAATCCGCACCCGCTTTGAACAAGCCTGGGGCACCGAACTCCCTAAAAACCCTGGTCTCAACAACCATCAGATTGTAGAGGCCATCCAGGCTGGAAAAGTAAAGGGCATGTATCTTTTTGGGGAAGAAATGGGCCTTGTGGATTCGAATATCAATTATGTTCACGAAGCCTTTGAAAAACTGGATTTCTTTGTCGTGCAGGATATATTCTTTTCCAAGACAGCCCAATTTGCGGATGTGATTCTGCCGGCAGCGCCAAGCCTTGAAAAAGACGGAACCTTCACGAATACAGAGCGGCGTATCCAGCGATTTAATAAAGTTTTCGAGCCGCTCGGTGACAGCAAACCGGATTGGCTCATCTTTCAGGAGCTTGCCAACAAGCTTGGCGCAAAGTGGCATTATAAAGACCCAGGTGAAATCATGGATGAAGCCGCTAAGCTTTCGCCTGTGTTTGCCGGTGTCAGCTACAAGCGCCTTGAAAACTGGGAAAGCCTTGTTTGGCCTGTTGCCCCGGATGGAACGGATACACCTTTACTTTACAAGGAAAAGTTTCATTTTCCGGATGGAAAAGCCCGCTTAATTACCGTGGATTGGACTCCTCCTTTTGAAGCCGGAGAAGAATATGACCTTCATTTGAACAACGGAAGAATTCTGGAGCATTTCCATGAAGGCAACATGACCTATCAATCCGAAGGCATTTCATATAAGGTGCCGGAGCTATGGCTGGAGGTTTCTCCTGAGCTGGCAGACGAACGGAATATCAAAACCGGCAGTCTTGTGCGCCTCACCTCCCCTTATGGCCATGTCAAAGTAAAAGTGTGGGTGACAGATCAGGTCAAGGGAAAAGAACTGTATTTGCCGATGCATACTACTGAAGGAATGGGAGCAGTCAATAAGCTGACCAGCAGCTATCATGACAAAATTACACATACGCCCAACTACAAGGAAATGCAGGTAAAAATGGAAGTGCTTGAACGGGACGGCGATTCACCGCTTCCTCACCACAACTTCCGGTTTGGCAGCCCGCAGCCGCATATTGGCGTAGAAACAGAGAAAAAATGGAGCCGGGACGACTTCATCTCCATTCCGGAAATGCTGAAAAAGGAGGGTATCTACGATGGCGAAAGCGATCAAGCAAATTGAACTGGTTAAGCCTTCGGCCCAGGAAGAACAAGCGCAGGATATAGCTGGTCTTTTAACGCAGCTTAGCCAGAACCGGGAGGCCATCTCAAGTGCCATCGATATTATCGGACAGCTGCAAAAGTCTGGAATTCTTGATATTTTTCAAGGATTTCTGCATTCGAAAGAAAAAGTGGCTGCCATTGCGATTGACCAGGTTAACCAGCCGAACATGCACAATATCATCCGCAACGGTTTTAATACCGTCGATTTTCTTGGCTCCCTCGATCCCCAGCAGATGAATATCATGATGAGTGCTGTCACTAAGGGTCTTGATGAATCTGCAGAAGTGATGAAAAGGAATGAAAAGACCGGTGTGCTCGGGCTTATGAAAGCCTTGCGCGATCCTGATATTAATCTGGCCATCAATTCTATGCTTGGTTTTCTCAAAGGAATGGGCAGGGAAATGGGCAAAGAGCACAGTCATTATAAAACAGGAGAGTGATTTGAAATGATTACTCGAACAATCTCTATCGAAAACATGGATCAGGCGGATGAAGAAAAACTAAGCAAGGCTCTGAATGATATCTGGGGTGTCCGGAAGATTAAGCTGAATTCCATGAGTGGTGAAGCAGTCATCTCATTTGATGAAGATGCTGCCTCCTTCATGGATTTTGAACAGGCAATCAAAGACTGCGGATATAACATTCTATCAAGTGATGAATAAGGGGGTGTTATTTTGGCAAAGGTCTGTGAAATCTGCGGGCATATGGAGGAAACAGAGGAAGAGGAATACAGCTTTGATATGCTGATCATTTGCCCGGATTGCTCCAATAATCGTGTTCATCCATTTTCCTTTGAAAATTAATAAAGAACTCCTGCCAGATATTCCGGCAGGAGTTTTACTCATTATTCCGTGACAAGCTGTCCGCTTGCTCTTTTTTGTTTCTTCGCAGTTCTGATTTTCTTGATGTCTCGCTTCATCAGCAATGAAACGATGAAGCCGATGGCCAGCATGGTGCCAAATACATAGAACGTAATCGTATAGCTTTGCGTATTTTCATATAAGCTGGATACAAGCATAGGGCCGACCACTCCGGCGATGGACCACGATGTAAGCAAATAACCATGAATCGCGCCAAGCTGTTTGGTTCCAAACAGGTCCCCGATAAAAGCCGGAAGCGATGCAAACCCGCCCCCATAGCATGAAACAATGATATAGAGGAAAACAGAAAAGATAAACGAGTTTGTGATGAATGGAAGAATGAAGAATGCAGCCACCTGGATCAGGAAGAAGGTCATATATGTATTTCCTCTTCCAAGATAATCGGATGCACACGCCCAGCCAATTCTACCGCCTCCATTAAAGAGGCCCATAATGCCGACGATGCTTGCAGCCGTGATGGCGCTTGCCCCAGTGATTTCCTGGGCCATTGGAGCGGCAACTGAGAGAATCATGATGCCTGCAGAAATATTGATGAACATCATAATCCAAAGAAGCCAGAAACGCTTGGTCTTAATCGCTTCATTGGCAGTCATTTGTGCCAGGTCTGTCTTTGCCGGCCGCTCTTCCCTGCTCTCTTCCATTCCTTCAGGTTCCCATCCTTCAGGCGGCTTTGCGATATAAAGCGAACCCAATATCATCAGAATAAAATAACTGATTCCCAGGACATAGAAGGTTGTCGGAATTGAAGTTGCGATCATTAATCTGCTTGCAATAGGGCTTGTGATCAGGGCCCCTGCACCAAAGCCCATAACGGCCATTCCGGTTGCAAGCCCCCTTCTATCAGGAAACCACTTAACCAATGTGGAGACAGGTGCAATATAGCCGAATCCGAGACCCAATCCCCCAATGACACCGAAGAAAATCAGGAATAGGATATAATTCTCCAATTGAATGGCGAAGCCTGACCCAATAATCCCTATTCCAAAGAATACTGCGGCAATCATGGCTGAAACTCTCGGTCCCCGCTTTTCCACAAACCGGCCAAAAAAAGCTGCCGCAATCCCAAGAATAAAAATGGCAATGGTAAAAGCCAGTGAGACATCTGTTTTTTCCCAGCCGAGCGCTTCTTTCAAGGGATTTTGATAAACACTGTACGCATATACTGAACCGATTGATAAATGAATGGCGACTGCTGAAAGGGCAATCAGCCATCTATTCTTGTTCGCCATAAAGAACCCCTTTCCTGATGATTGTTTTATTTATTCCCCTAATGGGAAATAAGCTCCATGCTATTTTTTACCTTCCCAAAAAAGCCTGTCTCTAATCCTATTAGAGACAGGCTTTCCGAAAATCATTTTGATGCGAACCCTTTTTTCAGTAAATAGATTTCTGTTCTGTAATTATGAACAGCCTCGTCGAATGGCAGCTCCCCCGCAAATTTTTTAACGATATTATGAAATGTGACAGAAGAAATAATCTGCATCATATGAAAAAGCTCGTGTTCGTCCTGAATATTAAGCCGTTCCTTATTAATCAGATTGCTGATTTTCCTGAAATCCTCATTCAGGTCATTTTCACCGAAGCTTCTTGCCATAACATGTTCAATTCGATGCGTCATATTGAGAAACAAATTCCTCAAAAACTGCAGATTTTCTTTTTCCTCTGTAATGATGGCTGTATAAAAATCGACCATCGCATCAAAAATATCGCCATTATTTTTGCGGAGCGCTTCCAGAAAGAGAAGTTTATATGAAGAAACATGGCTATTCAATAAGTAGAAAAACGCATCTTCTTTGTCGTCAAAATATTGATAAAAGCTGCCGCGCGGGATTTTGGCATCTTTTATGATATTGGATATGGATGCCTGATAAAGCGGGACGCGGGCAAATTCCTTTTTGGCCGCCTGGACTAAGCTGCCCCGTTTGTCTTCAGGCAAATTGAAAAAAGTAATTTTGGGCAAATTCGGTTCCTCCTTACTGCCAGTCTCTTTTTTCCTCCTTTAAAAAATGGATAAAATAAGGGACTGCCTTTCTGGGATTCTCATTTATCAGTGCCTGATATCTTGTTTTAATGGGATCAGAAGCCCATTGGCTTTTAGTGATCCGTTCTTTAATGTACTGAGAGCTCAGTTTCTGAATTTCCAGCTGCTGATGTCTCCCTTCCTTAGACAGCGCGAAACCAAGCGCGCCGATAATGGCGTAAATCAGGATGGCTGCCGGCGATGTTTTCTCATCCTGAACGGTGAAAAATAGGGTCATGAGATTGATTAATGACAGAATAATTAAGGGTGTTGACCAAAAAATATATCTGGATGCTTTTTTCATAATGGGAGTTATCTTTTCTTCAAGCTGCTCCAATTCTCTTTTTACGAAATTCGGTATATCTGTCCACACTTGCATCTATTTCGTCTCCTTTAAGTTTTTATCCCTTTCCCGGCCAGCAGTAATTGAAGGCTTTCAGGGGAAAAAATCATGTCTTCATCATCTTCCAGCTGTTTTAGACCAATCATTTCCTCTTGGATATTCTCCATTTTCCGATCGAGGCGTGAAGCCGTGTCAGCTGCCTCTTTCAGTTCATTCACTATTCTTTGCGGAATTTCTTTATTGTACTTGTAGTAAATCTTGTGCTCCAGGCTCGCCCAGAAGTCCATGGCGATCGTCCTGATTTGAATCTCAACTGGAACCAGCTCTTCCCTGTCAGACATAAAAATGGGAATCTGGACAATCAGATGCAGGCTCTGATAGCCATTTGGCTTTGGGTTCTGAATATAATCCTTGCATTCGAGCACGGTTATATCCTTCTGGCTTTCAAGCATCGCTTTGATTTTATAAATATCTGATACAAACGAACATGTAATGCGGACGCCAGCAATATCCCGAATATTTTGCTGAATGGATTCTAAGGAAATCTCCAATTTTTTTCTTTGCAGCTTTTTAAACATACTTTCTGGTGATTTAATTCGTGATTTTACATGCTCAATCGGATTATAGTCATGCACATACTGAAATTCTTCTTTCAGGATATTTATTTTGGTGTTTATTTCTTCCAATGCGAACTTGTAGGACATCATAAAACGCACTAAATCTGTCCTTAGTTCTTTAAGTGACATTTGCTCAGGCATATTGGTGACCATATGGGCTCCTTTGAATTTTCGCCTTATTTTTGAGAGGCTTAATATTGGATGGCTTTTTGCAGATTGCTGCATTTACTCCCTGTTTCTGCAATTCAGCAATAAGCAATTGAATTTTGGACAATGCTTTCACCTCGATGTGACACTGTGTCATCCTTACAATTGAATTGTATATGACATCGTGTCACACGTCAACCAGTTATGACACAATGTCACAAATTTGCCTTCTTTTGAATTAATGGATAGCTCTTTTAGAAACAAAGCTCAGCCTATTTACATGTCACCACTTTGAGCTGTATAATAAATAATTAGTTACTCTTGATAACTATTACTTAAGGTAACCAAATTGGAGGTTTTTAGAATCGAAACATTTCAGCGTTTTTTTCATCAGCTTGTGCTATTGTATCGCCCATTTGAGAATAGGCTGAACAATGAATTAAGCAGGCATCATTTATACAGGGCTCAATGGTCCATCATGTATTACTTGAATAATGATGGCTCCGGCACACTGGTGGAGCTTTCACATTATCTTGGCGTTGAAAAACCAACGGTGACAAGGACGATTGCAAAACTGGAGGAGATGGGCTATTTAGAATCTGTTCCGACTAAAGACAAACGGGAAAAAAGAATGCAGCTGACCGATACTGGCAGGAAGGTTTATCAAGAGGTCCGCGTTACTATTGATGAATTCGAACAGGACATTCTAAGAGGAATTTCAGAGGAGGAACAGCTGGAAGGGATTCGCCTGATGAGCGAAATCCGCAAAAATTTAATGCAGGGAGAGTTATAAATTGAATCAGCCTAATCCGAAGCTTTGGACAAAGGATTTTATTATTGTTTCATCCGTTAATTTTTTCTTAACATTGATTTTCTATTTACTGATGGTGACCATTGCTGTCTTTGCAGTGGGTTACTATAGTGCCACAACCAGCCAGGCCGGGCTTGTTACGGGCATCTTTATTATTGGAACTCTCATTGGCAGGCTTTATATCGGGCGGGCCATTGATAACATCGGGCGTAAGAAAACACTTTTTATCGGTTTGATCTTTTTTACGCTGACAACACTTTTATATTTTGTGAACGCCGGAATTGCTTTCCTGCTGACTACCAGGTTTATACACGGCATTGCTTTAGGTGTAGCAAGTACGGCGACAGGGACCATCGCTGCACAAATTATTCCTGCAGCACGCAAAGGGGAAGGAATTGGCTACTTCAGCATGAGCACAACGCTGGCGACAGCTGTAGGGCCATTTATTGGCTTATTGATGATGCAAAAGGTTTCTTTCCAACTGATTTTTGCCTTTTGTCTGGCCATCGGCATCATTGCCCTGATTACATCCTTCTTTTTATATGTTCCTGCAACAGAAACCTCTGGTGTGAAAAAGCAGGGCTTCCAAATTTCCAGCTTTATCGAGCCAAAAGCAGTCCCTATTGCATTCATCACACTGGCAATCGCATTCGGTTATTCCGGGGTCCTCTCTTTTATCAACTTTTATGCTATAGAAGTTGATTTAGTGAAGGCTGCGAGCTTTTTCTTTCTCATCTACTCGGCAGCTGTCCTGGTTTCACGTCCATTTACCGGACGGCTGATGGATCTTAAAGGAGCAAATTATGTAATGTACCCCGCTTTTATCTTATTTGCGGCAGGTATGTTTGTCCTTAGCACAGCTAACAGCAGTTTCACGTTGCTTTTGGCTGGTGCGCTAATTGGGCTGGGCTTTGGGAACATGCAGTCCTGCACCCAGGCAGTGGCCGTCAAGCTGACACCCGCTCATAGGATGGGATTGGCGACGTCAACGTTCTTTATCTTTCTTGATGCAGGCTTGGGATTTGGCCCCTATTTGCTGGGATTCATTATTCCGATTACAGGCTATGGCAGTCTATATGGTATAATGGCAATCTTTGTTTTATTATCAGCCATTTTATATTATTTCCTTCATGGGAAGAAGGAATCTGCAGCCCTAAAAAAATTGAACACATCTGTTTCAGCTTGAACCTAAGGCATTGCAAAATAGAAAAAAGCCATGGACCTTTTTACCGTCCATGGCTTTTGATCGTTTTAGTTCTGAAATACTGTAACCGTTTTAGGGCTCGTGGTCACTTTAAAGCCCTGCTTGTTTGATACATCTGCACTAATGGTGTAAGTCCCATTCGGAAGACCTGCGTCTGGAGTCCACTTCAAGTGAATTTCATGTTCATTTTCCACATTGATTGTGTCAACGGTTTTTCCGGCTTCATCTTTAATGTTCACTGTCCAGTTAACGCGGTTGTTTGCAAATGCATTAATCCCTGCTGGCGTGTTTGCATTCACATTTTTATTAGGATAAACACTGAAGTAGCTCACTAGCATCCCCTCATCTATATAGGAAGGATCCCCCCATACAGCATAGCTCTGGTTCAATGCATGGTCGACACCCAATACGACAACGCTCTTCGGTTCTTCTTTTACAAGGGCTGACGTTTTTCCAGGTTCGAGCGGCATATACTTCCCGTTATACCAGATGATGGCACCATTATAGCCGCTTCCCCCTTCGTTATCTTCTGACTTGAAGGAAATTTCATATTGCCCGTCCTTTGGCTGTACCTGAATATCCGAGACGATTGGTGCAACAGAATCTACGTGAACCGGAAGCCTTACTTCCTGAGGCTTGGCATCCTTGTAATCAAGTGTTGTTTTGATTACATACTGATAGGTTCCATCCTCAACGAATTGCCCATGTTGATTCTTAACATCCCATAAATATCCGTTAATCATATAGTCACGGAAAGCCATGATATTTTTGCGGAACTTCCAAGGCTTGCCTGTAAATTCACTGAAGTCGCCTAAATAGTTGACCATTTCCCCTTTATCATTCTCCACGTACATTTCTGTCTTTTGTAAATTGCGGAAAGCTGTAAAAGTTGGGAAAACACCTGGCAAAACAGCATTAGGAGAAATCACAATGCGGTCCATATTAAAGGTTCCGGTATACGGATCATATCCCATCGGGAACTGTGCTCCTTCATCGTTCCATAGGACTGTATATCCTAAGAAGGCATCTTTTTCCCATGCAGCCGGGTCGAGGTTTTGCGGCTTGTCCCATTGACCAAAGTAGCCCATATATGGAATTGTCAGCGGCACAGCGGCATCACTGTTTTTACCTGTTGGCACAAGACGGACATACCCTTCGACAAATGAGCCCTTCTTAAAGCTATCCGGCAATTGAATCTGTACATCCAGACTCTTGTTTTGTCCTGGCTTAATTTTAAGCGTTTTTCCTTTTTCATCGGTCACTTTTTCACCATTGACGATGGCAGAAGCACCTGAGATCCGCTTGCTGGTCATTGTTAAATATTCCTTGGCATCCAAATGACCGTCATTGTCCAGGTCAAACTCTTTTGTTTCTGTTTCGTCTGTTAAAACATCAACGTACACTTTATATTCGAAATCTTTCACGTCAGCATTTCGTAGTGCTTCGACATTCAGTTTGAAGTGTGCTTTCTCATTAATTTCCTTTAGAGCAATCGCTCCTGCCTGTTCCAAAGGAGCGTTTTTATTTGTCACAAGCACAGGAGTTTTGATGGCATTTTGTATTTGCATTAATCCGGATCCCTGAACGCGTGGTGAGTATGGGACCTGGCTATTTGCCCGCGGATCCTGAATGATTTTTGATGTATTCATTAAGGCGATTTTCGCTTTTAATGCAGTTTCTTTGGATTGCGGCAATCCTTTTTCATATAATGCCTGAAGCAGCAAAGCTGATCCGCCTGCGACATGAGGCGCTGCCATGGACGTACCGCTCATTATTTCATATTCATTGCCGGGAACAGTGGAATAAATCCCTCCGCCTGGTGCTGATAGCTCTGGCTTGAAGTCAAGCGTGTGCGGCGTTCCAAAAGATGAAAAGTCTGACATGTTATCTTTATCAGCATTATCAACCCAAACACCTTTGCTCATCTGCATTTTCACTGTTTGTCCCTTGGACAGCTGTGAAATTAAAGCATTCCCATCCTCCTTGCTGGTAGTTGCTGCAGGGGTTAAGTACTGACTAAAGTACAAGAAAGGAAAATCAGCTTCATCATGAGGCGGTACAAGGATAACCGCCTTGGCACCATTTTTCCTGGCTTCAGATTGAACATATGAATATAAACCATATTTTTGATTTGGTTTTGCCACGACTATTTTGCCGGCGACATCTTTTCCGGCAAAATCAGCTGTCTTTCCTTCCCCTACATATACCATTTCATAGCTTTCTCCTGATGTTAACACCTTTGAAAGTTTGAAGTTTACATGGGTCTGATCCTGGTATGGAAGCTGCAAGCCGTTTTCATCAGTAAGTGAATTCATATGCAATTTGGTATTTTCATAGGATGCTACTGATAACGCAAACGGGCTAACAGATGGTTCTCCAACAGTGCCGATATCCGGATTTTCCGCATATGGCTTGGCAGAAGCCTCCAAAATATTATTTTTAGTACTGTAAGATGAATTGCCTCCAGCAACTACTACCAGGGTACCCTGCTCAGTTGCTTCCCGGATTGACTTTTGGATAGGATCATTTTCCTCTCCTACAAAGCCGGCATCTGACCCAAGACTCATGTTAATGACGTCGGCCCCCATTGCCACAGCGTGTTCAATTCCAGCAATAATATCATCTTCATAAGCTCCACCGCCATTATCAGAAAATACTTTTTCAGCTAATAACTGTACACCCGGAGCAATACCCTTGACCCCATCATTTTCCTCATTGCCATTAGCACCAACTGTACCAGCTACGTGCATGCCATGCGGACTTCCATATTGTCCGCGGGGAATGACATCCGTATCTTCATCTGCCCAGTCATAGCCTGTCGGCACTTTGTCGCTATACCAGACATCATGAATAGCCGTATCAGCGAGTTTTGCCTGGATTCCTTCCTCGGACCATTTCTGCTTGTCTTTCCCTTCATCCGTCAATGTCATATCCTGGTGTGTATAGTCCAATCCGGAGTCAACTACAGCAACAAGCAGCCCTTCCCCTTCATAGCCATGCTGCTCCCAGACCTTTTGTGCCTGGACCAGCTCCTTGCTGGCACCCATGGATGGCTGGTATGTTCTCGCAATATGTACGTTAGTGACACCAGGAATTGCCTGTATTTCTTTTACATTATGAAACTCGGTTTCCAGGCTGAAACCATTAAATCCCTCATAAAAGCGATGCTTCACTTTCTTGAAAGATTTCTTCTTGGAAAGCGCTGAAATAACCTCGTCTTGTTTTGCCTTCATTTTACTTTTTTTGCTTTGTTTCGCTTTTTCAGCAGCTGCCGGCTGTTCGACCTCAACAATTACTCGTAAAATTTCATTTGGCTCATATGGTTTCGTTAACCCTTTTTCTTTCAGATCTTTATATCCCAGCTTGTCCACTGCATTTGCTTCAGTCTGATATTGCTGATCCAAAAATATTTTATGCCCCTGCTTGACAATGTCTTCAACACTTGGAGCCTTGACCTCATCATCCTGAGCTCCTTGTGCCGATACTGTTCCCCCAAAAAGCATTGCTGCTGCCAATGCAGAAGCCAGCACCTTATAGGGTACCCCTTTTTTCACTTTCATTTCACTCCCGCCCT
>NZ_CAXQGS010000070.1:0-22859 GCF_964223445.1 Cytobacillus sp. | reverse complement strand
GCTGACAGATGGCGATATGGCGAATGGCTATTTCGTCGCTCCAACTGTTTTCAGTAAAGTGACGAAGGATTTTACAATCGCCCAGGAAGAGATTTTCGGGCCGGTTGTGGCTGTGATGGAAGTAAATTCTTATGACGAGGCAATTGAGCTTGCAAATGATACGGACTTTGGCCTGTCATCTGCCATTTTTACGAATGACCTTCAAAAAGCATTCGATTTTGTCCGGAAAATTGAAACAGGCGTCACGCACGTGAATATCCCATCCAACCATTATGAAAACCAGCTTCCATTTGGCGGCAAAAAGACATCCAGCATCGGACCGCGTGAACAGGGCAGCACGGCATTGGATTTCTGGCTGGATACAAAAACAGTTTATATAAAACCTTGAGGAGGGAGAGGATGAAAAACATAGGCGTGATTGGCTGCGGGGCTATGGGAAAAGGCATTGTGAAAAATTTAATCAAAAACGGAGATCAGGTGTATGCTTATGACCCAAGTCAGGAGGCACTCGCAAAATGCGGGGAGCTGGGGGCTATTCCCCAGCCTTCTCCATTCGAGGCAGCAAGACAGGCGGATCTAGTAATTTCTTCATTGCCTGGACCAGGTATTGTAAAAGATGTTATGATGGGTGAAAGTGGAGTCTTTTCCGCTTTAAAGCCTCACAGTTTCATTCTGGATATGAGCACCATTGACCCAAAAACAGCCCAGGAGTTAAATCAGGCTGCAAAGGAGCAAGGCACCCATTTTTATGACTGTCCGCTGAGCGGGGGACCGCAGGGTGCTGATGCCGGTACGCTGACTATAATGGTTGGGGGAGACGATAAATACTTGCCGGACATTCGCCCGGTCCTGGAGAGCGTTGGAAAAAATATTTTTCTGCTGGGTCCTTCAGGATCAGGACAGGTGGCAAAGCTGTGCCACAATATGCTTGTGGCTTTAACGACTGCAGGCCTGGGGGAGGTCCTTGCAGTTGGGGAGAAAGCCGGTGTCAGCCGGAATCAGCTGGCGGAAGTCATTCAAAGCGGGTCTGCACATAATCGCGTCCTTACCGTATTCGGTGAGAATATCCTTCAGCATACATACGGGAATGTGCTGTTCAGCCTGGAGCACATGAATAAGGATATTCACTTATACAAAGAAACAGCCGAATTTTATAGTGAAGATTCTCCTTTGGGTCAGCTGGTATGCGATATCTATGAAAAGGCGATGGAGCAAGGGAAGGGCAAGCTTGATTCTTCCGCAGTGTGCGGATCTATCTAGTAATCTTTTAATCTAGGGGGGAAAACATGAAAAATGAAAAGACAGAAATTTTAAAAGATTGGCGCTTGCATGCCGTTGTGCTGGTTCTGGTTGCGGCTACCGAAGCGATTGGGCAGATCAGCTTTAAAGTAGGAGCAGGGGTTATTCTTCTGCTGCCTATGCTCTATGCTTTTTTCCTGGGACTGGGACTTTACTTCACTCCGCTTATTAGAGAAAAACAGGCTAAAAATGCAGAGCCCCTCATCGTGCTGGGAGTTACTCTTTTAATTGCGAAAATTGGGGTAACGATCGGGCCGCAAATCGAGGCAATCATTGCGGCGGGGCCATCATTATTGCTGCAGGAACTTGGTAACCTGGGAACGATTTTATTTGCACTGCCAGTAGCCATTTTTCTTGGCTTTAAAAGAGAAGCTATTGGCATGACCCACTCGATTGGCCGGGAGCCGAACGTCGGGCTGATTATGAATAAATACGGATTTGATTCGCCAGAAGGCAGAGGAGTAATGGCTATTTATATTTTCGGTACTGTATTTGGTGCTGCCTTCCTTGGATTGATTTCCGGATTCCTGGCCACGATTACGCCGCTCCATCCGCTGTCGTTCGCGATGGCGTCGGGGGTGGGAAGCGGGAGCATGATGGCGGCCGCCAGCGGATCGCTTGTCGCTGCCTTTCCTGAAATGGAGGCACAGATTGTTGCCTTCGCAGGCGCCAGCAACCTGCTTTCACTTTCAACGGGTCTGTATGCCAGTATTTTTATTGGATTGCCTCTTACTGAAAAGCTGTACAGCATCATGATGAAACGCAAAGAGAAAAAGGCTGCGGACAAAGGGGGAGATATCCATGTTTAAAAATATCACTGAATGGTTTTTAATATTGGCGATTTTTGGTCTTTCAGCGCTGATCGGCAACTGGGTAGGCTACGATATCCTGCCGTCTGCAGCCATTCCGGGCATGCTAGTTTTAATTGTCATCAGTGTGCTGGGTCTGATTCTTGAAAAAGTGCTGCCAGGCAATATCCCGAGCGTCGGATATATCGGGATTATCGGAATCATCGTTTCCATTCCGGGAGTACCGGGATCTGAATATGTTGTCGAGTGGACAACTCAGGTCAATATCCTGGCTCTTGCTACGCCAATTCTGGCTTATGCAGGGATCTCGATCGGAAAGAACTGGGCTGACTTTTCCAAGCTGGGCTGGAGAAGCATTATTGTCGCAGTCTTCGTGTTCTTCGGAACCTTCATCGGATCTGCAGTAATTGCCGAGATTATTCTGCGAATGCAGGGGATTATTTAATGATTTGCGGCCTGGCAGGTGGATATCTGCCGGGCTTTTTGCTCTGAATCAGGCATAAAGTCATTATTTTGGCACTGTTTCTAAAGATATCGGCCTCTTTTACAGGTTTATCGGCCAGATTAATAATTTATCGGTTACTTTTTTGATATATCGGTCACTTCGCGCAGAATCAACATTCCAGTAATCTCACAGTGTCAATAGTATCTCAACAAAATTAGAAAGAGTGAAACCCATGAACCTTTATGAACAGTTATTAAAAAATTATGACCAAGAACTTACTCATTCGGGTGTAAACGGAGAAAGATTGGCCTCAAGACTTGATGAGCTTTCAAGGATAGGCCTCATGGAAAGCGGAGGGGTGACCCGCCCAGGCTATTCTGCTGAAGAGAAGAAAGCGAAAGAGCTAGTAATCAAGTGGATGAAAAACGCTGGTCTTACTGTGACTGAAGATGGAGCAGGAAATGTATTCGGCAGATTGGAAGGCAAAACAGAAGGACCTTCAATCGCTTCCGGTTCCCATGTAGACAGTGTTCCAAATGGGGGGCACTTCGATGGACCGTTAGGGGTTCTCTCAGCATTGGAAGTTGCAGAGTCATGGAAAGAAACTGGTTACATACCGGAGAAGCCGTATGAGATTGTGATTTTTTCAGATGAAGAGGGTTCGAGATTCAAGAGCAGCTTAACAGGCAGCCGGGCATTTATGGATCAGCTGAGGCCGGAGGAAATGGATAGCCTGCAGGATGAAAATGGCAAGTCGTTTCGGGAAGTGCTGACCGAATATGGCAGCAGTGCGGAAGAGTGCTTAAAGGCAGGAGAAAACAGGCGTGAAATCGAAACCTTTGTGGAAGTCCATATCGAGCAGGGGAAGGTGCTGGAGAGAGAGAATCAGCCAGTTGGAGTGGTAAAAGGCATTGCTGGGCCAGCCTCGCTGGAGGTTACCTTTACAGGAGAAGCTGGACATGCAGGAAATACGCCGATGGCTGGACGAAAAGATCCGCTGGTGGCTGCCTCATTGTTTGTAGCTGCCATTGAGAATTTTCCAAAGCAGGTCAGTGATACAGCTGTTGCCACTGTCGGAAAGCTGAACGTGCATCCAAATGGCTTCAATGTCATTGCCCAGAAAGTAATATTAACCGTTGATATCAGGGATATTTTTGAAGGAACCCGGGATCAGCTGCTTGATCAAATTAAGAATGAAGCGGTGAAAATAGCAGAGGAGCGAAGTATCGGTGTGCAAATGAAGCTGAATGCCAAAATCAAACCTCTGCCAATTAATGAAAGCCTGCAGGCTGGTATTGCAGAATCCCTTGAGAAGTTCAATATTAATCCTGTTTACATCCCAAGCGGAGCCGGGCATGACACCATGATCGTCGGAACCGAAGTGCCGGCCGCCATGCTGTTCGTCCGCAGCAGGGATGGCATCAGCCATAATCCGCGGGAATGGACGTCATTAAATGACTGTGTATATGGTGTGCACGTTTTGAAGGATTTTGTTGAAGGGCTTATGAAAAAATAGTAAAAAGGAGAAATCCTCATGATCATCCGCCACATAAAACCAGCAGACGCCCAGGCAATGGCCAACCTGATCACACAAACAGAAAACGAATCAGACTACATGCTTTTCGAGCCAGGTGAAAGAAAGACGTCAGCCGAGGCACAAAGAAAAAGAATTGAAGCCATTCAAAAAGAAGATCATTCCACCATCATCGCAGCGGAAAAAGAGAACCGATTGATCGGCTTTGTAATGGCCATTGGCGGTGCGGCAAGGAGAAATAAGCACTCAGCCTATCTCGTTGCAGGCATCCTCAGCGAACACAGAGGCCAGGGGATCGGCACCAAGCTTTTTGAAGAGCTTGACCGCTGGGCGCGTAAACACGATATCCACAGGCTGGAACTTACAGTTGTTATCCGTAATGAGGCAGGTGTCGCCCTTTACAAAAAGACGGGATTCCAGATTGAAGGCACGAAAAAACATTCGCTACTGATAAACGGCGAATTTGCCGATGAATACTATATGGGTAAGCTGTTATAAAAGAAAGGCCATTTTCTGCACAGAGAAAATGGCCTTTCTTATGTTTTATCTCCAGGTAAAATCTCCTGTTTTTACATTTGAAAACATAGAAATATCAAAGGATGAGCCCATTTTATTTTCCGGAATAAAACAAAAAGTCTGAATTTTAATTGAATTCAAATCCTGTAATCTTGTATACTTGTAATACAAGTTAGAAAAAGCGCTTACATACTTAATGGAAAGGGAGGATTTTATGATTCAGAAAAAGTGGAAGATTATCATATCGGTTCTGACACTTATTTTTATTGCCATTGTTGGTGTGCGGACAGCGGCCGAGAACAAGGATAAAAAGTTTGTATCTGTTGCCACCGCTTCAACAGGAGGTACATATTACCCGATTGGGGTTGGAATGGCCAATGTATGGAGCAGCCATTTAAAGGGTGAGAAAATCCAGGCGAGCGGCCAATCTTCAGCCGGATCCATTGAGAATATTGAACTGCTTCGTGAAGGGGAAGCACAGCTTGCCATTCTTCAGGGGTTAATTTCGTCTCAGGCTTATGCAGGAGATGGCTCCTTTGAAGGAAAGCGCTATGAGGACCTGCGCACAATCTCCATGCTCTGGCCAAATGTGGAGCATTTTGTGCTGATGAAGAGCAAGATCAAAAGCGGAACTATCGACGATATTAAAGGAACGCAATTTTCTGTTGGGCCGCAGGCAAGCGGTACGGAGCAATCCACTGTCGTGATGATGGATGGCCTTGAACTTACGAAAAAAGATATTTCACCAGAGTATCTTGGCTATAGTGACACGGTTTCCGCGATGCGTGACGGGAGATTGGATGGAGGCTCGCTTCCGGCAGGAATCCCGATTTCCGCTGTAACGGATATGTATGCAAGTAATGTCAAAGCATCGATTTTGGAAGTAACTGATGAGCAGCTGGATGCCATTAATGCAGTATCTGACAGCTGGTACCGTTATGTGATTCCTGGAGGGACCTATCCTCGCATTGACGAAGATATCAACACCATTGCCCAGCCGAACCTATTATCCACAACAAAAGAAATGGACGAGGAAACCATCTATATTTTAACCAAAACACTCTATGAAAATCTGGATGAAATGTATGAGGTTCATAGCTCTGCCAAGGAAATGACATTGGAAACGGCCCTTGATGGAGTATCTGTTCCATTGCATGCCGGAGCCTACAGATATTTTAAAGAAGCAGGTCTTGATATACCTGAAAATCTAATTCCGCCGGAAGCGAAATAAAGGAGGGAAAATAATGACAAAATCAACAAGCGAACCTATTGTACAGCCAGCCGATCTGGATAAAGAAGCAGGCGGCGGCATGCGTCTGCTGGAGGGGCCATATAAAAAAGCGGCTGCCATCATCGCTGTATTGTTTTCTGTTTTTGCCATTTATTCGAATGGGTTATCCAATATTCAGGAGATTTATAGAAACCTGATTTTCCTGGGCATCCTTTTGGTTATGACTTTTTTCTATTATCCTGCCGGAAAGTCTTCCAATCAAAAAAGGTTTACAGCCTCTGATTATATATTTGCGGCACTTGCCATTGCAGGTCTTGGATACCTGCTCCTTAATTACACAACGATTCATGTGGACCGGGGCTCCCAGCCGATTATGATTGACTATGTCTTCGGTGCCATTACGATCATCGTCCTCCTTGAAGCTTCGAGACGGGCGGTTGGGATATTTATCCCGATCCTGTGTGGAGGCGCTATTGTATATGCCCTGTTTGGCACATACTTCCCGTGGATTTTCGGACATGCCGGCTTTTCACTAGAACGCCTTCTATACCGTCTTTATATGACGACTGAGGGCGTGCTGGGATTAACGCTTTCGACTGCTTCCACGTTCATCGTCATGTTCGTCCTCTTTGGTGCCTTCCTGTCTGTCAGCGGTGCCACCCAGCTTTTCAATGATCTGGCTTTGGCCATTGCAGGCAGAAAGCGTGGAGGCCCTGCCCAAGTAGCGGTCATCTCCAGCGCACTGACAGGATCTTTGAGCGGAAGTGCGGTTGCCAATGTTGCGACAACAGGAGCTTTTACGATTCCATTGATGAAATCCATTGGACTTAAGCCAAAGTTTGCCGGTGCTGTAGAAGCTGCTGCTTCAACAGGCGGAATGATCATGCCGCCGATTATGGGCGCTGCGGCCTTCATCATGGCCGGGTTCCTTGGAATCTCTTATACAACGGTCATCCTGGCAGCGATCATACCAAGCTTTCTCTACTATATCGCATTGATTTTTGCTATTGATATTGAAGCGAAAAAGCAAGGCCTGAAAGGCATCAGCAAAGAAAATATCCCGGATGTCGTCCAAATCCTGAAGGAACGCGGTGTCCTGCTTATTCCGATCATCGTTGTCATCACCACGCTATTAATGGGAAAGACAGCTTTATTTGCCGGATTTGCCGGAATCGGTGCAGTCATTGTGGCGAGCTGGCTGGCAAAGGATAAATCTTCAAGAATCACGATCTCTAAAACTATTGAAGCTTTCATTGAAGGCGGAAGAGGGACAATTCAAGTCGGGATTGCCTGCGCAGCAATCGGAATCATCATCTGCGTTGTCACCATGACGGGAATTGGATCTACATTAGCTTATAATATTGTCGAATTAACGGGCGGCCAGCTTTGGCTGATTTTAATCGTCGTCATGCTCACTTGCATCGTTTTAAGCATGGGGCTTCCATCCACAGCTCTTTACATTGTCGTTGCGGTTACGGCAGCTCCTGCACTTGTGGAAGCGGGCGTTAACCCGATCGCGGCACACTTCTTTGTGTTCTGGTTTGGTGCATTGTCCAATATTACACCGCCAGTGGCACTGGCATCTTATACGGCCGCAGGACTGGCAGGCGCCAATGCGATGCAGACATCATGGGAAGCGCTTAGAATCTCACTTCCGGGCTTTATCATCCCATTCATGATTGCCTATAATCCTATCATTCTGCTTCAGGCAGCAGAGGGAGAAACGATATCCATTTTATCAGTAGTACTTGTGGTCATCACAAGCACGCTGGGCATTTACGCCCTGGCAAGTTCACTTGGCAACTACCTGAATGCCAAGCTGACGATTGTTGAAAGAGTCCTAATGTTTGCAGGGGCATTAATGCTGATAAAGCCAGGCATGATCACGGATATTGCCGGACTCGGGCTTTGTGTGTTTGCGATTCTCTTCCATATCATCAGAGTTAAGAAAAGCAGTTCAGTCGAAATCACCATATAAGGAGTTAACATCCATGAAAATCGAACGGAAAAAAATCTCGGCCCAGGTGCTGGACCAGCTGAAGAACATGATAAAGGACGGCAAGTTCACGCCAAATGAGCCGATGCCATCCGAAAATGAACTGGCCAAACAGTTTGGCGTCAGCCGTGCGCCTGTTCGAGAAGCATTGAGCGTATTATCTGCCAGCGGGATTATTGAATCCAGGCAAGGAGGCAGAAGCTTCGTCAAAGAGGTTAATATGGCAGACATGCTTGGTTCCTTAGCGATTGAATATATTCCTGTGGAACAGGTTTTTGAGCTATTGGAAATGCGGATGGTTATGGAGACACAGGCAGCAGCGATTGCTGCCTTGCGTCGTGATGAGGCCGACCTGGAAAAAATGAAGGAAGCGCTCGATCAATTTGAAGTCACGCTGACGAACCCCGAAGCGGTAGGCGATCAGGCAGACGTTAATTTTCATAAACACCTGATTGCTGCAACGAAAAATCGCTTCATGATACAGGTAATGGAAAATATCGATGATCTGTACCGAAAAGCAATAGCCTTTTCCCTTAAGAAGAATGTGGGTCTTCCAGCAAAGCGCGAACAGGTTTTTCAGGAGCATATGTGCATTTATACAGCTATTAAAGAACAGGATGAAGAAAGAGCGGCAAGGGCGATGCGGGTGCATCTTGAGAATGTGACAAAGAAATTAAAGGTGAACGAAGGGGAAGGAAAGAAGGTGCCGTTGTGATCACCGAACAGATTGTTGATCGGCTTAAAAGCATTATGGGATCAGAAAAGCGCATTCTGCTTGAAAAAGCAGACCTGGTCTCATATTCATACGATGGCTCATTTGGAGCCTATATTCCGGAGATCATCCTGCAGCCAGTTTCGACTGAGGAAGTGGCAGGTATTGTAAAGCTCGCCAATGACATGAAAATACCAGTCTATCCAAGAGGCAGGGGAACGAGTCTGAGCGGAGGCCCGCTCCCTGTCCACGGCGGGATGGTCCTTGATTTTTCCAGATGGACCCAGAAGCTGATCATCGACCCGGAAGATACTGTTGCGATTGTATCTCCAGGTGTCATTACAGCTGAAATTGACCGTGAAGCACAGCGGCATGGGCTGATGTATCCCCCGGATCCAAGCAGTTCCCATGTATCCACAATCGGAGGGAACCTTGCCGAGAATGCAGGGGGGCCCCGCGGATTAAAGTACGGGGTAACAAAGGATTATGTCTTGGGCCTCGAGATCGTCACTCCGGAAGGGAATATCATCCGGACAGGCGGACGGACGGTCAAAAACGTCACAGGCTATGACCTGACGAAGCTGATTGTTGGATCGGAGGGGACGCTGGGCATCATCACAGAGGCCACCCTTCAGCTGATTCCAAGACCGCAGGCCACCCAGACGATCATGGTCATATTTGATGATATTATTGATGCCGGAAAAGCGATATCGGCAGTGCTCACATCTGGCATCCTGCCTTCGAAAATGGAAATTATGGACCAGGCTTCGATCCAGGCGGTTGAAGAGTTTCAGCCGATCGGTCTCCCGGTAGATGTAGATGCCATTATCCTGATTGAACTTGATGGCCATCCAATCGCCATCAGGGATGAAAGCGAGCAGGTGAAGCAGGTATGTCTGGAAGTTGGTGCAAGGGAAGCTATCATTGCAAGGGATGAAGAATCTGCCGGGAACCTATGGAAAGCGAGGAAGCTCGTTTCGCCAGCCATCGTGAGGAAAAAGCCGACGAAAATTTCCGAAGATGCCACAATTCCAAGAAGCAAGATTCCTGAGATGTTCAGAAGGCTTCAGGAAATCAAGGCAAAATATGAAATCGACTTAGTCGTATTCGGTCATGCAGGTGATGGAAATCTGCATCCGAATATCATAACTGATAAGCAGGATAAAGAAGAAATGAAGCGGGTGGAAAAAGCGGTAGAGGAGATTTTTACAGCAGCGATAGAATTGGGAGGAACCCTCTCAGGGGAGCATGGCATTGGGACCATGAAAGCGCCATTTATGGAGATGGAGCTGGGGGAAGCAGGGCTGGACATGATGAAACGAATGAAAACAGTGTGGGACCCGAACAACATTATGAATCCAGGCAAGATTTTTCCCGAGACAAAAGGGCAGAGGCTGGTGTTAGTCCATGACTAGCCAGCTAGCCTATAAAGAAACGTTTGACTGTGTCCAATGCGGCTATTGTCTTCCGGCCTGCCCCACATATGCCAGCATGGGGAAAGAAAGGCATTCTCCACGGGGACGGATCAATCTTGTGCAAATGGCGGCGGAAGGGAAAATAACCATCGGTGAAATTACAGAATCGATGGAGCTCTGCCTTGGCTGCCGCGCCTGTGAGACGGCATGTCCAACCAATGTTCAATATGGAAAAATCCTCGAGTCATTTAAGCAAGTAAAAGCTGTCGAAGCACCAGCTCCATTCGTGGAGAACATGGCTCTGCAGAAGGCTTTGCCGAATAAAAAACTGCTGGCAGCCATGAGAGCTTCACTTCGGGCCTATCAAAAAACAGGAATGGATTCGGTTGCCCGCAAAAGCAAGTTGCTCAGCATTCTTCCCGAACAGCTTCGGGCTTTTGAAGAGATCGCTCCGGCTGTGGAAATGCCAAATAAACACCTGAGAACAGGCATCCTACTGCCAGAGCGCCAGCCGAAAGCCCGCGTCGCTTTTTTTACAGGGTGCATTATGGATGTGTTTTTTGCCAAGATCAATGACCTCAGCATCAAGCTGCTGAGGCATGCTGGCTGTGAAGTCACTGTGATCAAGGAACAGACCTGCTGCGGCGCGCTGCAGAACCATAGCGGAGATACGGGAACATCCAGGAAACTGGCGAGGGAAAATATTGCGGCTTTTGAAAAAGGGAACTTTGATTATGTGGTTAATGCGATTGGCGGCTGCGGTTCGATGCTCGTTGAATATGATCACCTTCTCTCAAATGATCCGGAATGGGCAGAGCGTGCCAAGGTGTTCGCACAAAAGAATAAGGATGTAAGTGTAATACTGAACAAACTCGGAATCAGTTTCAGCCGGGAACTCTCAGGTGCTGTGATCTATCAGCCATCCTGCCATCTGTTAAATGTGCAGAAGGTGGCGGACGATCCCGTTCAGCTCCTCGAAAGCATACCAGGCATTACATATGTTCCGCTTCCGAAAGGGGATATGTGCTGCGGATCGGCGGGGATTTATAATATTGTCCACTACGAAGAATCCATGGAAATCCTTGATGCCAAAATGGAACATGTCCAAAAGATCTCGCCGGACATCATCGTCACGTCCAACCCTGGATGCCATTTGCAGATGGGCCTCGGGGTTAAACGCGAAGGGCTTGAAGACAAGGTCCGTGTTGTCCATATTATTGAATTACTGGCAGAAGCCTGCGGGATTGATCATAAATAAGAGAAAGGGTGGAGGATCATGTATGATTACATCATTATTGGCGGGGGCATTGTTGGCCTGTCAACAGGAATGGAGCTGCTGAGCCGGTTTCCTTCAGCAAAAGTGGCCATCCTGGAAAAGGAAAGCCATGTAGCGGCCCACCAGACGGGCCATAACAGCGGTGTCATCCATTCAGGAATTTACTATAAACCTGGCAGCTATAAAGCCAGGCTTGCCAAAAAAGGCAGTGAGTCCATGACAGATTTTTGCCGTAAGCATGGCATTGAAGTGGATATCTGCGGAAAAGTCATTGTTGCAAGCGAAGATTTCGAGCTGCCGCTCATAGACAATTTATATCAGCGCGGGTTGGACAACGGCCTTGGCATCCGCATGATTGACCAGGCTGAGCTCCATGAAATCGAGCCGCATGTGAACGGAAAAAAGGCCATCCATGTGCCAATGGCTGGCATTGTCAACTATAAGCAGGTTTCGGAAAAAATGGCTGAAATCATTACAGCAAAAGGCGGGGACATCCTGCTGAATCATAAAGTATCAGCCATTGACGAAACGGCTCAGGAAGTGGTTGTCCAGACCAGCAGGGGAGAGGTAAGGGGAGCTTACTATGTAAACTGCGGCGGCCTGCAGTCAGACCGGATCGCCAAGCTTGCCGGATTGAAAACGGATGTCAAGATTGTGCCATTCAGGGGAGAGTATTATATGCTCAAACCGGAGAAAAGCAGCCTCGTCAAAAATCTTATCTACCCTGTGCCAAATCCCAATTTCCCGTTCCTTGGGGTCCATTTTACCCGCATGATTAACGGAGCCATTGATGTTGGCCCAAATGCCGTTCTAAGCTTTAAGCGGGAGGGCTATAAGAAAACAGACCTGAATGTGGCAGACCTTATGGAGGTTGTCGCCTATAAAGGATTTTGGAAGCTCGCAAAGAAATATATGAAAGAGGGAGTGGAAGAGATGATCCGCTCAGCATCCAAGGAGCTCTTCATGAAAAATGTTCAGAAGCTTATGCCGGACATCCAGAAGGATGATATTGTTCCAGGTCCGGCCGGTGTCAGAGCGCAAGCCTTGAAGGACGATGGCTCATTAGTCGATGACTTTTTCATTGTGCCGAGCAAACGCTCCATTCATGTTTTAAATGCACCATCTCCGGCCGCGACGGCATCCATTGAAATTGGGAAAGAAATCGTCAGGAAGATGGATGGAATGTTTAAGATGGAATCAGCTGTTTAAACAATTGGAGAATAATTCAAAATCCCCTGAACCATAATATGGAAGAAAGGGGATTTTTACATGAAAGCAACTACAGCGATCAGGCTGCTTCATTTGGTCATTCCTTGGCTGACCATATTTTTTTTGCCTAAAAAGTCATTCAATAAATTTTCCACCGTCTCGGTTTTTGCTGGAATTTTAGTGTTCATTATGAGCATCCTGGCCATTCCTTTTAAATGGTGGACAGTAGAGGGCGGACACTTCAAGAAATTGCTCAATGATTTAACCTTCATACTTGGCCCGTTTTTTATAGGTACCTTATGGATCTTTCATTTTACCTTTGGAAACTTTAAGCGTTATCTGGCTGTCAACGCTATCATGGACTTTCTATTCGCCTATCCGCTTAATTATTTGTATGAAAAATTTAACTTATATAAGCTAGTTAAATTTAAGCCCATCTATATTTTCCTGTTCTTCACCACCTACGCATGGATTATTTATGGATATCAGGAATTCTTCCATCGGAATAACCGGTAAGTAAAAAGCCATTCCATCAAGGAACGGCTTTTCTCGTTAAAGAAGAAATTATGAACGTTAAAAAAAGTCTAGTGCTAGCAGCCTACCCCCTCGAGGTGTCGGGGTGAGGTCAGGCGCTTACACTTTTCTCGTTAACACTCACCATTATGGCACTCGACTCCAATCACCCGAAAGCCATTTGCGTCCAGTTCTTTCTTAATTTTATCCAGGATTTCCTCTGTTGTATCCTTCGGCAATGTAAAAAGAATACGGCGAATCAGGCTGACATGAAAGCTGGATGAGTCCAAGGAGATGACTCCCTGGATATCGCTATACTTACTGATAATGCTGCTTATCTTTTTCAGTGTTCCCTGAGTGCCATAGCTTCCTACAGTCAGCGTATAGCTTCCTCGGTTCAGTCCCCACGCTTCCTCCAGCAGTTCCAGTACGGCCGCATGTGTCAGCAATCCGACAAACTGCCCATGGTCATTTTCAACCGGCAGATAAGGATATCTCTTCAGAGTGAAAAAGGCTTTCATAAAAGAGTCATCCTCATCAATTACGGTTTGCTGATCTTTAGCCAGAACCGTAATCGGTTCATCCATAGAATGATTTTCCTTATATTCTAAAATATCAACCTTATAGATGTTACCGGCAAACTTTGTATGTGTGGCATCCAGAATAGGGACACAGCGGTAACCAGTTTCATTTAAAAACTGCAGCGCCTGTTCCAAATTAAAGGTTTCATCACAAAACCGAACATCTTTTTTCTCCACCATCTGATGTCGAATCAGCATACCAGCATCCTCCTTTACCCCTAACCTTCTCTATTCTATGCCGGTGCCTTTTCGGCAATGATAAGAAATTAAGTGAATCCCCCTGCGAAAACTTGTAAAATAAGAAAAAGCCATCATCATGAAAGGTGCTGAGATAACTTGGAAAGGATTACAATTGTATCGCTGCTGGATGTGATTGGAGAGCTGTTTTCCGATGAAATATCCATAGCGGTTTCCAATACGAGTGAATATATCTATTACCGGCCGAGCAAGCGCATCGATTTAAAGATCAGGCCGGGTGACATGGTAAAAGAAGGAACGATCGCCTATAAGGCTTTAGGGACACAGCAAAGAGTGTCGGAGTTTATTGACCGCGATGTATTTGGTGTTCCATATCACGGCATGGCCGTGCCATTTTTGCATGAAGGAAAGCTTGAAGGCTGCGTAACCGCCATTTTTCCGGCTTTGACGGACGGCAAATCGGTTGTGACAATGAAAACGAATGATGGCTGGATTCCAATTCCTTTTTCCGAGGTTGTCTGCCTTGAGGCAAAGGATAAGAAGACCTTAGTACATACTGACGGCCATTCAGGCACCCATAAATACTCGCTTCAGGATTTTGAGTATTCGCTGCCGAAGGACAGTTTTATCCGTTGCCACCGCTCATTCATTGTAAATGTCAATCATATCAAGGAAATCTTTCCTGACACGCATTCCACCTTTCTCCTCGTCATGAAAAATGGGGACCGGGTGCCTGTCAGCCAGTCTTACTCCAGCTATTTCCGCAAATTGCTCGGTTTTTAGAAAATTCTTTCTGTTTCAGCTTTGTAATTTGCTGTTTTATCGGAATTTTCCGTAATATGATCGGAAAAGTCCTGGCTCCCTCTTTATCCGGGTAAAATGATTTTATATATCATAATGGAGGGGATGAGCAATATGGAGAAAAATTTAGAACGGATTCGCGACAGCCGCCTGCATGACCGGGTAGTTACACCTGAAGAGGCAGCCTCCTGGATTCAGGACGGCATGACTCTGGGGCTAAGCGGCTTTACACGTGCGGGTGATGTGAAAGCGGTACCATTTGCACTGGCTGACCGTGCCAGGCATGAGAGTTTTAAAGTGAATGTGTATACTGGTGCTTCTTTGGGATCTGATGTGGACAAGCTTTTTGCGGAAGCGGGAATTTTGGGGAAAAGGCTGCCATTTCAGGCCGATCCGACCATGAGGAAAGGGATTAACCAGGGGGATTTCTTATTTGTCGATCAGCATTTGTCACATACGGCAGAGCTTGTACGCGCCAATGTCATGGATCCTATTGATTTCGCTATTTTGGAAGCGGTTTCTATTACGGAGGATGGGCTGATCATTCCGTCTACTTCAATCGGAAACTCGCTGTCTTTCGCAGAGAATGCCAAACACATTATTATCGAAATCAATCTTGCCCAATCCACACAGCTGGAAGGTTTGCATGATTTATATGAACCTGGCAGACAAGGGGAACGGAATCCGATTCCGCTGACGAAAGCCGACGACCGTATAGGCACTCCTGGAATTAAGGTGGATTTGGATAAGGTGAAGGGCATCGTATTCACGAATCAGCAGGACTCTCCTTCGACAATCGTGCCGCCGGATGAAGACACCGCCATTATGGCACAGCATCTGCTTCAGTTTCTACGCGGGGAAATTGCAGCAGGCAGGCTGACAAAGAGCCTTGCACCGCTGCAGTCGGGCATTGGTTCGGTGGCAAATGCTGTGCTTCATGGGATGCTTGATTCTGAGTTTGAGAATCTGGAAGTCTATTCAGAAGTGCTGCAGGATGCGGTATTTGATTTGATGGATGCCGGAAAGGTGAACTTTGCATCCTGCTGTTCTATCACTCTATCAGATGAAAAAATGAAAGAGGTTTTCACGAATTTTGACCGGTACAGGGACCGTTTAATCATGCGTCCGCAGGAGATTTCCAACCACCCTGAAATCATCCGCCGCCTTGGCCTGATTTCGATTAATACAGCCTTGGAGCTTGATATCTATGGAAATGTGAACTCCACCCATGTCCTTGGAACGAAAATGATGAACGGGATCGGCGGTTCTGGCGATTTTGCCAGAAATGCTCGCCTGGCGATCTTCGTGACGAAGTCCATTGCCAAAGACGGCAAGATTTCAAGCATCGTCCCATTCGTCTCCCATGTCGACCACACCGAGCATGATGTCGATGTCATTGTGACAGAACAGGGCTATGCAGACCTGCGCGGGCTGGCTCCAAGACAGCGCGTCGAACGGATCATCGAAAATTGTGCACACCCGCTGTACCGTGACCAGCTTCGCGAATATTACCGGGAAGCCCTCACAAGAGGCGGCCAGACTCCGCACGTACTGGAAAAAGCCCTCTCCTGGCATACAGACTTCTCCAATAATGGTACCATGCTGAAAGAAACTGCGGCAGCAGCTCTGCAGTGGAATTTCTGTTAAAACTTATGGTGCCAGGCACCTATACCACTTCATCCAACTGGTATAGGTGCCTGGCACTTTTAATGTTACAATGATAGCTATACTAAACAAAATGATTGGGTGGAATTATGAGTAAAGCTATCAAATTAGTTGCGGCTTCTAAATATAAGAATGGTTTTAAGGATGGCTATCCGCTGGTAACAGAGGAATCGGTGCAGCGGATTCCGAAGGGGATCGAAGAGGGTGCAATCATTGTACTGACTGATGAGAGCGGGCAGTTTATCGGTAAAGGGTATTATGGAAAGCAGAATAAAGGCAGAGGCTGGATTCTTTCGCGTAATTCTCAGGAAATCTTCAATGAAGCTTTTTTTGCGACGAAATTTAAAGAAGCTTTAAAAAGGCGGGAAGCTCTACTCCGTGATCCTGAAACAACCGCTTTTCGGGTTTTCAATGGAGAAGGAGATGGAATCGGGGGCATCACGATTGATTATTACGATGGTTTTTACGTGATCAGCTGGTACAGTCAGGGAATTTATACCTTCAGGAACGCGGTGATTCAGGCATTGATGAACAATGCTGATGTTAAGGGCCTGTATGAAAAGAAGCGGTTTGCTGTAAAAGGCACTTATATAGAGGATGATGATTTTGCAGCAGGAGAACGGGCATCTTTTCCGCTGATGGTGAAGGAGAATGGTATCAGCTTTCCCATTTATTTGAATGATGGCGCTATGGTAGGGGTATTCCTTGACCAGAGGCATGTCCGGAAGACAATCAGGGACAAGTATGCGGAAGGAAAAACGGTCCTGAACACGTTCTCCTATACGGGCGCTTTTTCAGCGGCTGCCGCATTAGGGGGAGCAGTGAAAACAACCAGTGTCGACCTTGCCAACCGCAGCAAAAGCAAAACCATCGAAATGTTCAGCGTAAATGGCATTGATTTTGAGGCTCAGGATATCATTGTGGAAGATGTGTTCAACTACTTCAAATACGCTGTTCGGAAGAAGCTGAAATTTGATATGGTCATCCTGGACCCTCCAAGCTTTGCCCGTTCCAAAAAGCATACATTCAGCGCCAGAAAAGATTACCCGGATCTGCTCGCCCAGGCCATTCAGATCACAGAAAAAAACGGAATCATTGTGGCATCATCAAACTGCAGCACATTCAACATGAAAAAATTTAAAGACTTTATCAAAAAAGCGTTCGCACAAACAGGGGACCGCTACAAAATCCTTGAGGAATTCACCCTTCCTGAAGACTTCCGCACCATTAAGGAATTCAAAGAAGGAGACTATCTTAAAGTAGCATTCATACAGAAGCTGTAAAAATGGGTGACAGGTACCTATGCCACTTCGGCCAACTGGTATAGGTGCCTGTCACCTTTTTATTCATATTTAGCCCGCAGTTCCTTCATCTCTTCCACCAGATTCTTCCCGATTTCCTGTGAAAAGTCTTCATAGACCGGATCCAGCTTAGCCTGCCATTCCTGTTTTTCTAAAGCTGTGAGCTCATGAATCTGAATGGAGGAATTCTGTCTGATTTTTTCTAGCAGTTCTTCGTTCATTTCAAAAGCCATCCGGCTGTTCCAAGCGGTTGTTTCATCCAAAGCCTCGAGCAGAATCTTCTTTGTTTCCTCACTCTGCTCATTCCAGACATTCTCGCTCATCATCACCGCATATCCAAGATAGCCATGATTGCTGATTGTCATATGCTTTTGCAGGTTATAAAATTTCTTTGAGTAGATATTGGAAATGGTATTTTCTTCTCCATCCACATCGCCTTCTTCAAGAAGCTTGTAAGTGGAATTGAATGAATCCTGAATAGCCTTTGCCTTCAGGCGGCTGAATTGGGCCGATATCACATCACTTTGCATGATACGGAAGGATTGCCCTTTCAGATCCTCTGGTTTTTGGATAGGACCCTGATTCGAAGTAATCTGCTTAAATCCATTGGGCCAGTGGGCAAGCCCTTTAATGCCGTCGCCCTGCAGGGATCTCAGCAGCTGCTGGCCGATATCCCCGTTCAATCCTTCAAGCGCAGCTTCACGCGTAGGGAAGGCAAAAGGCAGATCCAGTACTCCCCATTGCGGTGAAAGCATGCCCAGCTTGGAAGTGGAGGGGGCAATAAAGTGAACCTGGCCTTCTTTAAGAGCATTTATTTCTTCTATATCAGAATAGAGACTGCCATTTGGAAACACTTCAATTTTAATATGACCATTCGACTTTTCGGCGACGAGCTCTGCAAACCTTTGGGCGGCAAGGCCCTTCGGAGTATTTTCAGCCACCACATGGCTGAACTTGAAGACAATTTGATCCTTAAGCCCTTCCTGGTCATCATCGTAGGGAATCGCATCCCGCGGAAAAAAGCTTTGATAGCCAAAGAAGGCTGCCAGCAGCAATACCATACTGGCAAGGAGAATATAGCCTGCGGCGCTTTTCATTTGAATCCTCCTTTTTAAAACTATTAATGTTATCATACTTACAAGAATTCTATCCGTAAAGACAGAAGGGAGGGTCCCTTGTGAATCAGATGCCCATCCGCTGGAAGATTACCATCCTGTCTTATGCAGTCGTTATTTTTTCTTTATTGATTGGCGGAATGGTGGTTATTGCAAACATCCAGGAGCAGGAAGAAAAAGAACTGAGGATACGCTCGATGAATACAGCCAGAACGGTGGCAGAGCTGTCAGATGTGAAAAAAGGAATCCTGCAGCCGCAGGGCTGGAAGACGGTTAATAAAGTAGCAGAGGAAATCAGGATCATTAATGAAACAGACTATATCGTGATCATGAATATGGAGCGTATCCGCTATTCCCATCCGGTCAGGGAACTGATCGGCCAGCCATCTGCAGGTAAGGATGAGAAACCGGCTTTTGCCGAGCATATTTATTTTTCCAAGGCAGAGGGAGACGTCGGTACCTTTATCCGCGCATTCATCCCGATTAAAGATGAAAGCCTCAATCAAATCGGTGTGGTCGTTGTCGGCAATAAGATTCCTTCGTTTACGGAGATTATCGCTGATCTGGCCGACGAAATCAGCATTATTGTCCTGCTGACGCTCATATTTGGACTGATCGGTTCTTTGATGCTTGCCAATCATATTAAAAAGCAGATGTTCCAGCTGGAGCCCCATGAAATCAAACGGATGCTGGAGGAAAGGACAGCCACCTTTCATTCGATCAATGAAGGCGTAATCGCGATCGATAACCAGGAAAACATTACGATTTTCAATGAAAAGGCAAAGAAAATTTTTAACGTAACTGGCGATGTCGCCGGCAAAAAAATCAGATCTGTTTTAAAAGACACCAGGCTCCCTGAAATAGTGGAGCGCAACCGTGCAGTTTATAATGAACAAATCATTGTAAGCGGCAAGGTCATTTTAAGCACCAGAATTCCCATCTGGAAAGACAATGAAATGATCGGAGCTGTAGCTATTTTCCAGGACCGCACGGAAGTGACGAAGCTGGCCGAAGAGCTGACAGGTGTAAAAAGCTTTGTTGAGGCACTGAGGGTGCAGAACCATGAGCACATGAACAAGCTTCACACCATTGCAGGATTGATCCAGCTCGGGAAAGCAGACAAAGCACTAAAGCTGACCTTCGATGCGTCTGAAGAGCAGGAAAACCTCTCGAATTTTCTCAGTGATAAAATCAGGAACGATGCCATTGCAGGGTTATTATTAAGCAAAGTGCGGCGCGGCAAGGAATTGGGCATCACAGTAGTCATCGACCCAAACAGCAATCTGGAGGAGTTTCCTAACCGCCTGGATAACCATGACTTTGTTTTGCTGCTGGGCAATCTGATTGAGAATGCTTTCGGGGCTTTTGAGCATAGTGAACGTGAAGAGCGAAAAATAGATATCAGCATTGAACAGACGGAGGAGATTTGTGCGGTGCTGGTGGAGGATAACGGCAGCGGGATAGAGGAAGCAATTTTGCCAAAGTTGTATGAAAAAGGATTTACCGCCAATAAATCAGGCGGGACAGGCTATGGGCTTTACTTTGTTAAACAAATTACGGAAAAAGGCGGAGGAGCGATCGAGGTTTCAACAAGCAGAGATGAAGGAACTTCATTTACAATTGTTTTTCCGATGGAAGCGGAGGGAGAATCAGATGGCGGTTAAAGAAGAAATCAGTGTGCTGCTGATTGAAGATGATCCAATGGTCCAGGAAGTGAATAAAGAATTCATTGCAAGTGTGGAAGGATTTAAGATCATCGCGGCAGCAGGAAATGGGGAGGAAGGCATCAGCCTTGCGAAAAAGCTGCAGCCTGATCTGGTGATTTTAGATATTTTTATGCCGAAAAAAGATGGCATTCAAACCCTGCAGGAATTCAGAAAGCAGCACCTCGAATCTGATGTCATTGTCGTTTCCGCTGCAAAGGATAAGGAAACCATCAAGCTGATGCTTCAAAACGGTGCCAGGGATTATATTATCAAACCCTTTAAGCTAAATAGGATCCAGCAGGCTCTTGAAAAATACCGCCATTACAGGGAGAGCCTGAAGGAATCAGGCACGCTGTCACAGGAGCAGCTCGATGCCCTGATTTATGCCAGGCAGGCGAAGAAAGAAGCAAACAATCTGCCAAAAGGGCTGAATGAATTCACCTTGAATGAAATTACCGCATTTATGCAGCAGCAAACCGAACCCCGATCTGCTGAAGAGGTCGCCAACGGCATCGGCATTGCCAGAGTAACCGCCCGCAGGTATCTCGATTACCTAGAAAAAAGCGGAACGATCCGGCTGGATGTGCAGTACGGAGGAGTGGGCAGGCCTGTCAATCGGTATGTCATAGTTTAGTTATCATATTCCGAGACCAAAATGAACAAAACATCCGTTATGACCATAAACTTCTCGCTTTTATCTGAAAACGCTATCATTTCTAATAGAATGAATAGTTAGAAAAAAAGGAGATGAGATAAAAGTGAAAAAGCAGCGGATTTATAAAAATTTAACCTTTCAGGTGTTAACGGCTATTTTTATTGGTGTTATGGTCGGTCTAATTTGGCCGGAAGTCGGAAAAGAGATGAAGCCGGTCGGCGATACCTTCATCAACGCAGTCAAAATGGTCATCGCCCCGATTATTTTCCTGACCATCGTCCTTGGAATCGCCAAAATGGGTGATATGAAAAAAGTCGGCAAGGTTGGCGGCAAAGCGTTCATCTATTTTGAGGTTGTTACAACACTTGCTTTAATGATCGGTCTGATCGTCGTTAATGTCATTAAACCAGGTGCAGGCCTGAACTTTAATGAATTGGAAAAAGGAGATGTTTCACAGTATACAGCCAATGGGGGAGAGGGCATCAATTGGATTGAGTTTGTAACACATATTGTTCCTTCCAACATGGTGGATGCCTTTGCAAAAGGGGATATCCTGCAGGTATTATTCTTCTCTATTTTATTTGGTGTCGGTTTGGCTGCTCTTGGTGAAAAGGGCAAAATCGTCATTGAATTTTTGGATAAGCTATCATTAGTCTTCTTTAAAATCATCGGCTATGTCATGAAGGCAGCCCCGCTTGGAGCATTTGGAGCCATGGCCTATACAATCGGGCATTTCGGACTGGCATCACTTGTTCCGCTTGGCAAACTGATGATGTCCGTGTACGTGACGATGTTCTTATTTATCTTTGTTGTTTTAAATATTATCTGTAAAATGTACGGATTCAGCTTATGGAATTATCTGAAGTTCATCAAAGATGAAATATTAATCGTATTAGGCACAAGTTCATCAGAATCAGTTCTTCCGAGAATGATGGATAAAATGGAGCGCATCGGCTGCTCCAAATCGGTTGTGGGTCTGGTCATTCCAACTGGGTATTCCTTTAACCTGGACGGTACATCCATCTATCTGTCCATGGCGGTTGTCTTCCTTGCACAGGTATTCGGGGTGGATCTGACAATCGGCCAGCAGGTTACCATTTTATTAGTACTCATGCTGACTTCAAAAGGTGCCGCGGGTGTAACAGGCAGCGGATTTATCGTATTGGCATCGACGCTTGCCGCCCTGCAGGTTATTCCTCTTGAAGGATTGGCGCTTCTTCTTGGCGTAGACCGCTTCATGAGTGAAGGAAGAGCGATCGTGAACCTGATCGGAAACGGTATCGCAACGATGGTTGTAGCAAAGAGCGAAAATGAATTTGATGAAACTAAGTCTAAGAGAGCCATTAATGAAATGAAATTAATGAAGCAGGAGCAGCAAAAACAGGCTGTATAAAAGGTAAAGGCCATTTCCAACAAGGGAATGGCCTTATTCATATTGTCGAAAAACCTTCCTAAACTGACGACAATTCCTGCACCTATTTCCCGGGAAAAAATCAAGTATAAGAAGGATTGTCTACCTTTTTAATCAAACGTTTGATTGAATAGTAAATTGTTGAATTACCGCGAAAAATAGACAAAATTTAGAAAGTTATAAAAAATTTATGATATGATTATTCTTAAAAAAGTGACAGGCACCTATACCACTTAAGCTAACTGGTATAGGTGCCTGTCACCGGAAAGAAGGTTCACATCGTGAAGCGCCTTAAGGTTCATTATGCGTGGATTATTTTAATATTGACGTTCTTGGCGTTGCTGGCTGCACAGGGTGTACGTTTGTCGTTCGGGGCGTTCATGGCGCCATGGGAGCATGAGTTTTCCGCGAATCGCAGTGTTATATCCTTCATTGCCTTCGTCAGCTATATTGTTTTTGCCATTTCACAGC
>NZ_CAXQGS010000069.1:0-6644 GCF_964223445.1 Cytobacillus sp. | reverse complement strand
GGTGACTGGAGTTCAGACGTGTGCTCTTCCGATCTCAAAATGTCAGAGTTGTTATAGCTGGCTCCGCACCGCCGCCATCTTTTGTAACAAGAGTAGAAAAGGAGCTTGGATGGGAGTTTATTCAGGTATATGGAATGACTGAATCATCTCCATTAAGCACTGTATCTACTCTTGTTACAAAAGCTGGCGGCGGTGCGGAGCCAGCTATAACAACTCTGACATTTTGTTCAACAGCCGGAACAAATTGTTCATAATACTGCATCAGCGAATTCAGGACTGTAGGAGCCATATGCATGACGGATACTTTATTTTTTTGCAGTGCATCAAAAATCTTTTCTGGAGTTGCTTTTCTTATACACACCTGAGAAGCGCCATTTGCCGTGTAATAAAAAGGAGAGCCCCATCCATTCACATGAAACATCGGAAGGACATGCAGCAATACATCCTGATCGCTGACCCTTAAATGATGCATTGTTGACAATGCATGCAGGTAATTGTTGCGATGGGTCAGCATGACACCTTTTGGATTGCCAGTTGTGCCGCTGGTATATAGAAGGCTGCACACATCATTTTCGTCGAGGACCTCCCTCTGATATGAACCGCTGTCCTGACTGCTGAGCCATGAATCATAATCGCTCTCATTCGTCTCTTCCTCTTTATAATGCACGAAGATTTTTTCCACAGTTTTCAGCTGATCTTTCACAGGTAATATAAGATGATAAAGGTCCTGGTCTACAAATAGGATTTTGGATTCACTGTGATTCAATATATACAGGTAATCTTCCGGCTTCAGCCGTATATTTAATGGGACTATAATTCCTCCCAGCTGAAAAACACCATAAAAACCCTCCAGCATTTCGACGGAATTAGGTGCAAGATAAGCCACCCTGTCCCCCTTTTCAACCCCTAAAGCTTTTAAGCCATGGGAAAGCTGATTAACTCTCTTATTCAATTCCTCATATGTAAAAACCCGATCATCTGCAAAAATGGCTTTCTTAGAATCGTAAAGAGACACAGCACGATCTAAAAACTGCGTTACTATTAATGGGACATTCATTTTATAGCCACCTCACTGAAAATTTAGTTAATTCTATATTTTTATATTATCATAAAAATTATGACAGTTTCATCTGGATTTTGTCTGTTATATAACATTTGCAGACCTTATCATTAAAGTGCATTTCAGATATTTGGGCTAATTAATCACAATCAGCTAGCAGGCACATACGATATACAAGAAATCATTTTAAAGGGTGTTATGTATGCCAGCTATTGTCGGAGTCGCACAGGTCATATCAATTGGAAGCAGTTCTGTATTCAACATTGGGGATGTCTATAAAATCATGCCTGTTTCTAACGCTAAGACCTTTTCAGGCGCTGGATCGTTTAACACGGGGGATGGCCTGAATGTTTACAATCACCGGAGCACAACAAACACTTATGATTGTGATGGCGTGGATCAGGGCAATTATTTCAATGCTTAAAACGGGTGATGATATGAATTTTTATATACAGCAGTCCATTCATATTAATTTTATTAAGATAGGCGGGATTTCAAACTCTTCCGTTATGCAGATTGGAAGTGCAGGCATAATAAAGCCGGCTTCATATCTGTATAACACAGGGGGATTTACCGAACCTGCACCTGAAGCGGAATCACCAGTTCCATCGGGCCCGGCGGACAGTCTATTATTAATGCCTTCGGTACCTTTGACAACATAGTGATAGGTTATCTTTAAACAAAGCGAGGTGGTGCGCTTGAACCAGCAAATAAATACCTATCTTCACCAATTGCATGCTTTTGTGGAGGCCCAGGAAAAACGAATCCGAATACTGGAAAAGGCGGTTAAGAAACTTCAGGAAGAGACTGAAGTTCTAAAGAACCGTCCGCCAATGCAGGTCGACCGGATTGAATATAAATTTGACCAGCTAAAGGTCGAGTCCCTCGAAGGTACTTTAAACATCGGCTTAAATCCTTCTGAGCTGCAAAACATTGAAGATTTTGCCGTCGATAACAAAAACATCAAAGCACCTATTTCGCCTAAGAATCAGATGAAGAGAACGATGGAAATTGAAGATGCCATCTATCAATATTTAGAACAGGAACTTCCTGACATTACAGCTACTGTACAGAAGAAGTTAAATGTCAGTGTGGATGATTCCTATATTACATTTATCAAAGAAGATATCAAAAAGCAGCTGCCTAACAGGATTGACTTCTATATTAAACAGCAGCAGGCTTCGAATCGATCCGGGAAGGAAAATGATAACAAAGAGATTATTGAGCTTATAAAAAAGGAAATTCACAATGGAGTCCATGCCTTTATCTCACATTTGCCAGAGAATATGAAAGGGATGAATAACGAATGAATTATCAGGTATATAACCGAGATTTGTGTGTTGGCAGCATAAGAGTGCTTGGTGTTTCCAGTTCTTCTGTATTAATGGTTGGAGATACACAGACGATCCAGCTTGCAGCAACCTTTGATACCCCAGTAGAATCTCTACTGATTGGGCCTTTTGTGCCGCTAACACCGGAGTAGCCGTATGCTTCAAAGAACTTCGTCAGTTGCTAATATTCATATAGATACTATTGCGTTTTCATCGATATTTGAGATTGGGGACTCCTGCTTAATTCAGGGTTTTTCCAGGGCACTTGCAGTTCAGCGCGAAGCGGAGTACTTTGATGCCCATGAAGGCAATTTTGCTGCTTATCCTATTTTCAGTGAGCCCATCCCTCTCCTTCCTATTGATGAAGTAATTGCGATTCAAACTACACAGCTGAATCCAATCATTAAAGTACAGAATATTGATATTATCGGGGTTTCCTCCTCTTCTGTCATTCATATCGGCAACAGTGGAAATATTTCAATGGAAGCCCGGGTCAAGCATATCCGTCAAGTTTATCCAAAAAATAGCACTTCTTAAGAATGAAAATTTTTTCATAAAGGATGTTTTACATGCCAGCTATAATCGGACCGGTACAAATCATCAATGTCGGCGGGGGAATTGTGCAATTTGGAGACTCCCTTTATATCTCTCCAAAAAGCAATTCAAAATCAACGACCGGACAGGGTGCCGCAAATACGGGCGGCTTAGTCATTACAAACAATGGCCTGAGCGCCAGCAATGTTCTGGATACCAGTCTGGTTGATCAGCCAAATGTCGGAAATAACTAATTTTTAAGTAATTTCGGACGATAGCACATTTGTTATCGTCCTTTTGATTTCCTGTCATTAGATTTTTTGGCTTTCGTTAACTTAGATGAAGGCTGCTTCCTGATCCATTTCAAATATTTTCCGATTTTATCATCCTGCTGTAATAATTCTATTGAATTCAGTCGTACAGCCAGCTCTGCATTCGTATATAAAGCATGAATCTGCTTATGACAGGGTATGCATATTTTCGCGGTCGGCAGGAAGGTGCCCCCCATTTCTTTCGGCGTTAAATGATGGACGGTTATTTCAGTATCCTCCCGCATGCATAATTCGCAGGTTCCCGTCTCTGTTTTCTTTTTTCCCATTGCTAGCCTCCTTTATATTTAATTTACCCTTTATATTGGGGGTAATAAAATCGCATATTTTCCCCTTTGCGCAGGTACTCTCTGGTTGTGCGCGCTTGTTCAGCTGATGCGCGCGCTTCGTATGGTTATGCGCGAATTTCTCCTTTTTGCGCGCGGAGATGCTTCGTTTGCGCGCGGGAATTCACTGGTTATGCGCGCTTGTTCAGCTAGTGCGCGTATCTCTCTTGGATCTGCGCGGATTTCTCCCTTTTGCGCGCGGAGATGCTTCGTTTGCGCGCGGGAATTTTCTGGTTACGCGCGCTTGTTCAGCTAGTGCGCGTACTTCGCCTGGATCTGCGCGGATTTCTCCCTTTTGCGCGCGGAGATGCTTCGTTTGCGCGCGAGAATTCACTGGTTACTCACGCTTGTTCAGCTAGTGCCCTTACTTCGCCTGGATCTGCGCGGATTTCTCCCTTTTGCGCGCGGAGATGCTTCGTTTGCGCGCGGGAATTCACTGGCTGTGCGCGGCTTTTCGGCTAGTGCGCACAATACCATTCCTGCTAATACGCAAAAAGCCGGCAAGTTTCCTTGCCGGCTTTCCCTATAACTTAATTGTATGAGCCCCGTCAAAGAAGAATAGGTATCTTTCTTTGACTTTTCTCTTTAATATTTGTTCCAATGCTCTGGTGTACATATCAATTTGAACTTTGTATCTGTTTTCGAGAACGGGTTTGGCTTCAGCAAAGCCTCCCTTAAACCGGCCCCTGATTCCATCCGTTTTATAATCCAGAAGCACCAGACCCTGCTCATCTTCAAATACGCAGTCCACAATCCCCTGAATGAGAACCGTTTCATCCTCTCCCTGCCAATCTGAATAGATTTCCCGGGCTGGGAAAGATAAACTGAATGGGATTTCTCTTCGTATCGATTTAGCCTGAACAATTCTTTTTCCCAGTTCGGTTTCGAAAAACTGTACAATCAGCTGCGGCTCAATACTTGCATGCTGCTCTTCTGTCAGCAATTCGTTATGAACCATCTCATCCATTTTGGAAGCTACCGTTTCCACAGCTGCAGGCCTGCTTAAATCAATATGCTGCATGACAGCATGCATAGCAGTACCCCGTTCAGCTGGAGAAAGAGATTTTTCCTGCATGAATCTAGGCCTGCCCAGCAGGGGTTTATTGATTTTACGGATTAATTCAGTATCGCTGTCTTCTTCTGAAAAAATCTCCCGCTGCCGCTTTACTTCCGAAACGGATTGCTTAGATCTAGCTTGAGCAGCCTGCTTAAAGGAATATTTCCAGGAAAGCTGTTCCTCAACTTTATCCTTATAAGCCGATTCAGCCGGAACAGGTTTTCCTTCATAAACCAATTTCAGCAAATCCGTTTCGCCCTCATTGGCTTCTTCTGAAAGAACTGCAGCTTCTTCGCTTTTGATTATGGTTAAATTCCAGCAGGAAGGGTGTTCAAGTATTTCAGAAGGTACGAGAGGATGAACCTGCCCTTCCCCTCTCAATACCTCACAATCTCTATGTCTGACAAGCGATGGACCAATCCAGTCCAGGTAACTGTTTGCAGAAGCCCTGTCATACTCATTCAGGAGCCACTCTTTATGCTCCGATGCCTGCAGCCACTGATTTATTTTTTTATCAGCACTCTTGACTGACGAAATCAGGAAAAGCTTTTCCTTCGCCCTTGTTAAAGCAACATATAGGACCCGCATTTCTTCAGCAAGCATTTCCATTTTCTTTTTTCGTTTAAAAGCAATCTGCGGCAAAGAGGGATAAGAAATTCTCTTCTCGGCATTCACATATTTTGCAGCGAATCCAAATTCCTTATCAAGCATGTACGGCTTTTTTAAATCCATCGTATTAAAACTGCGGGCAAGCCCTGCAATGAAAACGAAAGGAAATTCCAGCCCTTTGCTGCTGTGGATCGTCATAAGGCGGACAACATCTTCCTGCTCACCCAAAGCACGGGCAGCGCCAAGATCATCGCCTCTGTCCCGCATTCGTTCAATAAACCTTAAGAAGCGGAATAATCCTCTGAATGATGTTGCTTCATACTGTCTGGCTCTGTCGTACAGTGCGCGAAGGTTTGCCTGCCTCTGTTTTCCGCCCGGCATGCCGCCGACGAAATCATAAAATCTGGTTTCTCTATACAGATGCCAAATCAGTTCGGAAAGCGAACCTTGGCGCGCCATCACACGCCAATCTTTAAGCTGATCAAAAAACGGCCGCACTTTCTCATATAATTCTTCTGCTTCCAGGGTTGGGTCATTCCGGCAAAAAGAAGTCAAAGCTTCATAGAAAGAACCTCTTTTATTATGGATTCTGATTTGTGCCAGCTCTTCTTCGGTCAGCCCCAAAATAGGAGATCTTAGAACTGATGCCAGCGGAATATCCTGATACGGATTATCAATCACTTTTAGAAGTGACATCATAATCGCTACTTCCGTTGCTTCAAAATAGCCACTGGAGAGATTGGCATAAACAGGGATTCCCTGCTGTTTGAACTCCTCCATTATTTGCGGAGCCCATGTCATGGAACGAAGCAGGATGACAATATCCCTATACTTGGCAGGCCGCTCGGATTGGGTCTTTGTGTTGTAAACTTCTTTCCGATTCCCAATGATTTCTTTTATTCTCGACGCCATAAATCTGGCTTCGAGCTGTGACTGGGCTAACTCTTCGCTGTCAAAACCCTCATCCATTGATTCAGGCTCAGGTTCGTTTTTTTCATTTTCTTCAAGATCAATAATGGCTATTTCCACAGGGTGTTCCTGACTCTCTGAATAAGGAGCTCCTTTAACAAGCTCAGCTGCCTGATCATACTCAATTTCACCGACAGATGTCCCCATAATTTGCTTAAAAATATAGTTGGTCCCGTGGAGGACTTCTTTACGGCTTCTGAAATTTCGCGCCAGATCAATTCTAAGCCCTGCCACTTCTCCGTCCCGGCCAAACCGGGTGTACTTACCCAAAAACAGATTAGGCTCTGCAAGGCGGAAACGGTAGATCGACTGCTTTACATCGCCTACCATGAAAAGATTTCCGTTTTCTTCTGAATCTGCCGTTACCAGCTGCAAAATCGCTTCCTGCACCATGTTGGTATCCTGATACTCATCAACCAGGACTTCTTT
>NZ_CAXQGS010000068.1:0-3086 GCF_964223445.1 Cytobacillus sp. | reverse complement strand
TTTCAGCCGGCTTGTCTTATGCTTGAGGCCCGCAGGACAAGGAAGGCTTCGTCAGCATTGCATCGCACGACCGAAAGCGGCAGCTTTTGGGAGGATGCGGGTCATGCAGACGTTGCCACAGGACGTGTCGATTTTAGTCTGCGTTCCTAGGTAGGCGGGCGCCTTGCGCTTTTCTTAATCCAAATCAGTCTTATCCTTTTGATCTTTATTCCTCTTATTGCCCTTGCTGTTATCTCCGCTGATGGCTGATTGATTTCCTTTTGGTGAGTTTTGATTATTACTGCCTTTATTGAACTTTTTTGTCATAGCGATTCTCCTTTCTTATAAATGCTTCCTTATTTTTTCTAAAGCGCTCCTTTTTTATCCGGACCGGCCTTCATCTTTCCATTATGAAAAGCATATACATCTAAAAGGATTATGATGGGGGGATCTATATGAATAAAATAGGATTGACGCTTTGGGAGGAGCATGCCTTTTGGCTGGAGATTCTTGAAGACCATGCGATCTTTGTCAGGGACTATCTTTCTCCAACAGAAGGCAAGTATGTAAAAAGAGCGGATGAATACAGACAAGCCTTCCGTAATCTTAGGAATAAGCTAAATCTGTTACCTCCTTCTGCACAGGCCAGCTCACAGGAAGCAATTGCGATGGCCATGGAGATATGGCCGGTTGCAAACGGTTATTTTCAGTTCGAAGGAAAGCTGCAGAATTTGAGAATCAATAATTTGATCAATCTTAATCTCTCGCCAACCTACTTTAATGGCACATTAAATGAAAATCAGGAATATCTGCGCCTGCTGACTTATTTTACAAATGGACAGACACCGCCGCCGCAATCCCTTTTTGATTTGCTGGATTTGTGGCTTGAGGACCAGCTGGGACATATCATTCTTTTAAGAAACTCGATTGATCCAATTGAGGTTTTTGTTGATGACCAGGCAGAAACCTATACTAGGATTTTTCAGGGCTTCGTTGTACAGAACAGGCATATGAAGGGATATCTCCGGTTTACGCAGCCAGGGTTTCCGCGCCAGCAGGAAATGGCCCGGGATGTGGGGATGGCTGTGATTGAAATGAATGAATACATTAAAGGCATTGTCCAAAAATACACCGGCAAAAGAATTCTTAATAAAGCGACGCTTCGATTTCTCGAACATCATTTCCCTGAAGCCTGTTATTTAATTAAAAAACTCAGCTACTATGCTCCCGAACTGGGTGAAGAAGCTTCTAAATGTTCTTTGAAAAAACCATCTTATTCATAGCATCCTTAAGCCCTCTTTTAGAAAGAGGGTTTTTTTCTTTTGCCTCCTATAAACTAACCACTTTAGGAAAAGATAAAATATAATCCATTTCTCAAACAGGAGGCAAACACATGAAAAAGACTATTTATAGTGCTGTTCTAATCTGTTTTGTTTTAATTATTTCAGGGTGCGGAACGAATAAAGCAAATCCTGAAAATCAGGATCAAAATGCTTCAGAAGAGCAGGACTTATGGGCAAAAGTCCAGGATGAGGGAAAGCTGTTAATAGGAACAGAAGGCACTTATCCGCCATTCACGTTCCATGACGACAAAGGCGAGCTTACCGGTTTTGATGTGGAAATCTCAAAGGAAGTGGCCAAAAGGCTTGGTGTGAAGCCGGAATTTCTGGAAACACAATGGGATGCCATGTTCGCCGGATTGGATTCAAAACGTTTTGATATGATCGCAAACCAGGTGGGGATTCGCCCTGATCGCCAGGAGAAATACGACTTTTCGGATCCTTATATTTCTTCTGCAGCTGTTTTGATTACACATGAATCCAACAATTCAGTTTCAAGCTTTGAAGATATAGAGGGTTTGAAAGCCGCACAGTCCATGACGAGCAATTATGCAGATCTGGCAAAGTCATATGGGGCGGAAATTGTAGGAGTCGACGGATTTAACCAGGCGATTGAACTGATTAATTCAAAGCGTGCAGATGTTACACTCAACGATAATTTGTCTTTTTTGGATTTTAAAAAACAAAAGCCTGATGCTCCAGTCAAAATCGCAGACGAATCCGAAGACGCTTCCCAAAGCGGCCTAATGTTCAGAAAGGGCAGCGGTACATTGGTTGATGAAGTCAATAAAGCCTTGGAAGAAATGATTGAGGATGGCACTTACTTGAAAATTTCAGAAAAATGGTTTGGTGAAGATGTACTTAAATAGTATATTCATCGATCCGGAAAGGGTCGAAAGACTTATAGAGATTGGCAAGAATTCATTTCAGCCATTGCTGGAGGGTGCCATTGTCTATACCATCCCATTAACACTGATTTCATTTATATGCGGGCTGGCATTGGCAATCTTTACGGCACTTGCCCGCATTTCAGGAAATAAGGCGCTGGAGACGATAGCCAGAATTTATGTATCAGCCATAAGGGGCACACCGCTTCTTGTGCAGCTGTTCATCATTTTTTACGGGCTTCCGACGATTGGTGTCATTATAGATCCTTTCCCCTCAGCGATCATAGGATTCTCGCTGAATGTAGGGGCGTATGCTTCCGAAATTATCCGGGCAGCCATCCTTTCAATCCCAAAAGGACAATGGGAAGCGGGATATTCCATAGGCATGTCTTATTCGCAGACGCTTAAGAGGATTATCCTACCGCAGGCATCCAGAGTATCAATACCGCCGTTATCCAATTCATTCATCAGTCTTGTAAAAGATACCTCTCTGGCTTCCATGATTCTGGTTACAGAGATGTTCCGAAGAGCACAGGAAATAGCCGCAACTAATTATGAATTTTTGCTTCTTTATACGCAGGCTGCCTTCATATATTGGGTGATTTGCTTTATGCTCTCGATCGTGCAGGGGGGGCTAGAACGCCGTCTGGACCGATATATTTCTTCATGAAAAGAGGCAATGCTATTAATGATTAATATTAAGGATTTGCATAAGCAATTTGATCAGCTGAAAGTACTGAAAGGAATTAATTTGGAAGTGACGAAAGGAAAAGTGGTTGTAGTGATTGGGCCATCCGGCTCCGGAAAAACGACCTTGCTGCGGTGCTTAAATGTGCTGGAGCAGCCTACTTCAGGCCTGCTTGCTATTGGCGATCAAGTC
>NZ_CAXQGS010000067.1:0-71934 GCF_964223445.1 Cytobacillus sp. | reverse complement strand
ACTGGAGTTCAGACGTGTGCTCTTCCGATCTTTTCGTTCCAGCTTGCTTGTTACCTGCTGAATCAAACCGTATTCCGCTATAACTTCCTTTTCAAGAAGGGTATCACTTTGATCCACAAAACGCTTTTTTAGAATCCGCTGCAGAGAAATGCATACATGCAGCACAACCTCCAGATATCCGCTGTCAGCAAACCGGGCAGGTGCACCAGAAAAAACAGTCTGAACAATGCTGTTCACGTGGAAAAGATAGTCCGGTTCAAAGTAATGAAGGACCCTTTCTTCACCCAGCTTCCTTTTTTCAAGCAAGAATAGTTTCTCAATTAATTCTTCATGAAAATATTGGAGGAAAAAATGGGCGAGCGCTCTTCGTTTGTTTGCTTCTGCTCCGTGAAGCTCTACCCCGACTCCCCGTTTTCTGGTAAGCTGCACCTGGAAAACGGATAGCCATTGGGCAAGTTCATCCAGATAAGCTGACAGGGTTGCCGTGCTGATGCCGAGGTAGCTTGCCAGAACCTGAGTTTTGTATAAATCTTCTTCTAGAATGGCTATAAGAAGGCGGAGTTTCTTTTCCTGAGGAGTCTGGTCGACCGGTTCACTGCTGGTCAAATGCTGTATCAGCCGGAAAATCTGCTCATTTTTCCCTTCAATAGCAAGGCCCTGATTTACATTGCGTGTTAACTTCAAATCGAACTCACTGACGATTTTCTCTACTGCCTTTAAATCCCTCTGTATTGTCCTCGCACTGACATTCAACGAAGATGCAATCGACAATGCCGTGTGTTTACCAGATGTTTTTATAATAGATTCAATAATGGCTTTTTCCCTCGATGTAATATACATGAGATCAGCTCATTTCTAAAATTAGTGACAAAAACACTGAATAGAAAAGCGCATAATAACGCTTTTCTATTCGGAAATATCTTTATTTTTATTTCTTGCCGATAATATCCATAATGGTCTGTGCCGATTCAGCCTCAGCCAATTTTTCGATATTATCCATGTCAGAACATGTTACCGCGATTCCTGACAGGATTTCAAGGTGTGTGCCGTCTTTGCCTGCTATTCCGAAGATCAGACGGACCTTTTGGCCATCGAAATCTACTCCATTTGGCACCTGGATAACAGTAAAGCCGGATTTGATCACAGCTTTTTTGGCTTCTTCGGTTCCATGCGGGATCGCTACATCATTTCCCATATAAGTGGACGTGATATTATCACGTTCAATCATCGCTTCAATATAGCTTTCTTCCACATAGCCTGCATCGACAAGCACTCTTCCTGCGAAGCGGATTGCTTCATCCTTATCAGCAAATTCTTTGTTCAGGAAAATATTTTCCGGACGCAATAAATCGTCATCGTGAGCCATTTCTTCGTCCACGGTGTCAGGAACATTTTCTTCAGCATCTTCAACGATTTCATGCAGTTCCGAGTTAGCCGGGAACTGGAGGGCGCTGATCAGCTTGTCATACTCCGGACTTGATAGGAAGTTATCAACCGATACATGGAATGCATTCGGCACTTTTTGGCGTGCCCTTGGTGTCAGTTCTTCCTGTGTAATGACGATTTCTGCATCTGATGGAAGATTGGAAATCGCTGTATTCGTAACAGCAATGTCCATGCCCGCTTCCTTCACCTTTTTTCGGAGAAGTGATGCACCCATGGCACTTGAGCCCATACCTGCATCACAGGCAAAATAGATTTTGGTAACATTATCGGGCATTGCAGCCTGACCGCCTTCAAACACATTGGAAACAGAACTTTTCTTGCCTTTCATTTCCTGCATCTTTTTCGCAGCTTCTTCAATATCCTCTTCACCCTGCTTGCCCGTCTTCATAATAAAGGCAGACACGATGAATGACACAGCAGCAGCCACAAGCACACCTGCGAAGTTCGCAATATACGCACTTGCATGATGAGGCGTTACAGCCGTGATGGCGATGATGCTGCCCGGTGATGACGGAGCGAATAATCCACCGCCTAAAAGAACCAGTGTGAACACACCGCTCATTCCGCCAAGGATGACAGCAATAATGAGCATAGGACGCATTAAGATGTAAGGGAAATAAATTTCATGAATCCCGCCGAAGAAGTGAATGATTCCGGCACCTGGAGCAGATTTCTTGGCATTGCCTCTTCCAAAGAACATGTAAGCAAGCAAGACACCGATACCAGGTCCTGGGTTTGCTTCAAGCAGGAACAGGATGGATTGTCCTGTTTCTTTTACCTGTTCAACGCCAATTGGCGAAAGAACACCATGGTTGATGGCATTGTTCAAGAATAAAACTTTTGCCGGTTCAATTAAGATGCTTGTCAGCGGCAGAAGTCCTGTGCCAATCAGCCAGTCAACTCCAGCTACAAGCCAGCCCGTGAATACATCAACCGCAGGGCCCACTCCCAGGAATGCAAGGATGGCAATAATTGCACCAAGAATTCCAGCTGAGAAGTTGTTCACAAGCATTTCAAAGCCAGCACGGACCTTTCCTTCGATCATCTGGTCAAATTTCTTAATCACATAACCGCCTAAAGGACCTATAACCATGGCGCCAAGGAACATCGGCACCTCAGCACCAGCGATGACCCCCATTGTTGCAATTGCACCCACAACAGCACCGCGCTGATCATGTACAAGCTTACCTCCGGTATAACCAATTAATAATGGAAGCAAGTATGTCACCATTGGACCTACCATTTTGGCAAGGCTTTCATTTGGGAAGAAGCCAGTAGGTATAAATAAAGCTGTAATAAGACCCCATGCTATAAAAGCAGAGATATTCGGCATAACCATTGAGCTCAGAAAATTACCGAACTTCTGTACAGCTACTTTTAGATTAGATTGAGCCATGTACACTCATCCTTTCGAAATATAGTACTTTATTATTAATGGTAATGGACAAATGGGCTATACTCAACAAAGGAGAAACCTAACTTTGTCGCGCAACGGATGACAAAACTAGTGTTTCTCCTTTCCCAGCCTCATTGATTATATTTATAGCTGTTGAAATTAAAAACCTGAACCTTTACCTTGATATCAGTAAGAGAGTCTTTCTCCAAATAGAAATTGCCTGTTTTTTCTAATTCTGCAAATTTCTCAGGATGCATCCGAAACCATTTCTCGCCGGCATTCAGATAATCAATCTTATTTTCCACTCCATCCAAATATAGTGTTCTTAGTTTTGCTTTTATTTCCTCTTCAACCAGACTGGTTAATCGGTTCATGGAAATGTCCTGTACTTTTTCCAGGACATCAGCGCGAATGGATAAATCAATAGAAAATTTGGGGCTGGAGGAATCTTCATCATATTTGATTTTCAGCCTCGGGCTTTCGAGCTTTACTGCTGCAGCCAATTTCCCCTCTACATCGACTCTTTCATCTACAGCAATATATTTTTCCATCAGCCAATTAAGAAATAAGGAGTCCTCAAAAGCTAGTTCCTTCATATATTTTCTGTTTTGAAAAACGGAATAGCCATCAAAATATAATACAGGATAATCCTTGTCTGCCTTCCAGCTTGTTTTATCAATTTTAACGGAGGGCAGTTTCGCTGCATTCATTGGCTCATAATATTCCCGCAGAAAATTCATTAATGCTACCGGCCTAATTTCATTTTGCGCAACCTCATAAGCATCTTTTTTAAATAGAACGGTGTATACGGCTGGATAATTAAACAAGGCATTAGTATTTAAAACCTCCTCAATCCCTTCTTCTGTTGTTACGACATGAAGCGTAGGGCGGATAGAACGGTTCTTTCCAATCTCCTCCACCACTTCCTGAAATTTGTGCTGAACAATCCGGTTTGTGATGACAAGAGTCTTTACATGGCCAAAATATAAGGGAGGTTCCGATACTTTATACAGCTTTCGTACTGCTAAATTTAATGTTTCTCCTTTTGCAGAAGCCACAAAAATTGGGACAGGCTCTGCAGATTTTCCGCCTTCCTGCTTGGCGACATTTAAAAAATTTAATCCCTGGAGATATACTGTATATTCCTCTTTTGCTTCATCATAATCCATACCGATTGAAACAATATAGGTTAAATCCTGTATATTTTTGATGCCGGAACAGCCTGAGAGCAAAAAACAGCATGACGCAACCATCAAAATCACGCTTCTGGCCATTACTTCTCCCTCCTCGTGGGATCGTCAGGGCTGGTGGAAGTGGAGCGGGATTTATAAAATTGTACAGGCAGCATCAGAAATGCCTTTATGCTTTCTCTCCAGCTGATTGGAGCTACAGCTGAGAGGTAAGGAACTCCAAAGGATGAGAGCGTCGAAAAGTATAAAACGGTGATTATATAGCATAAGATGACACCAAACAAGCCTAAAAAAGTACTCATGATGATGACGAAGAATCTAATAATGGTTATGGCAGAACTAAGGGACTGACTTACAAGGGTAAAAGATGAAATATAAGTAATCGCCGCAACAACCAGCATCGTTGGAGAAGTTAAGCCTGCTCTTATAGCTGCATCCCCGACAATCAAACCTCCCAGTACGGCCACTGTCTGCCCAATGGCTCTCGGCAGCCTGATTCCTGCTTCATTAAAAAGCTCAAACAATAGGAGAATGATGAACATCTCAATTGGGGCACTCAAAGGCAGCCCAAATCGGGATACCGAAATAGTCGCAACGAGCAAGTAAGGTATTTGTTCAATATTAAATGCGGAAAAAGCGATCCATACCCCTGGCAGGAAACCTGATACCGTTATCCCAATCATTCTGATAAATCTTTCCATACTCACAAACGCATAATTCATGTAAAAATCTTCAGGCGATTTAGTCTGCAATAATAAACTGACTGGGGCATATGTGACGGTTGGATTCCCATCCACCAATATGGCGAACCTCCCCTGATTCAGTGCCTGAACGATAAAATCCGGACGGCCGGTATAATCAAGACTGGGGAAAATCGAATAGGGGCGATCCCTGATTAGGGAGTCAAGTTCATGGATGCTCGTCAAGACATCAAGCTCAACATTCCCCAGCCTTTTGTGAATCTCTTCGAGAACACGCTTATCAATAATGTCTTCAATATACATTAGGGCCACTTTCGTTTTGCTTCGTTTTCCAAATGTATATTTTTCAACACATAAAGTGCTGGTATTAAGCCTTCTGCGTATTAAAGATATATTGGTCTGCAGATCTTCTACAAATCCATCCTTTGGACCTCTAATGGATGTCTCCAGCGCAGATTCTTCAGGCTGCCTTTTTGGAAGGTTTGCTGCCCTAATACTTAATAGGTCTTTATCAGCCAGGAACAGAAAATTCCCCTCAAAAAGCATTTGAGACAAGTCATCAATTGACTTATCAGTTACCAGGTCAGCTTGAAATAAAGTCCTGAGCTTATCTTTTGCCAGGCCCTCCTTCTCGGCTGCAATCATCGGCAGGATATATTGATCCAAATATTGAGTATCCACCAACGTATCAAAATATAATATGTCAAACTGATCTTTCTCTGTAACATGAGCTTTGCTCACAAAATCGCCGCTTTTGCTTAATTGCTGTTTTAACTCTTCAGCCTTTGCGCAGCCATTCTCTTTAGGTTGAGGATTGGACTTTAGAATTCTTGTTCTTGCCATGTTTCTCATCCCTTTTCTTCAAAACTAATACAATCAGGGCAGATAAAAGGATATAGGACACAAAAAACACCATACTGACTGGAAGATAATACTTATAGATAAATTGATAAAAAGTGTGGGTTTCGATCTTAATGCACATCAATCCAAACAAAATCATGTATAAAGTAAGGACCAATTTGGGATTCAGTCGATAATGTTTCTTTTTGACTTGAAAAAATGCACCTACTAAATACATAAATAAGCCAATTCTGATTAATGCCCCGCTCAGCCACTGATATAAGGCGAGAAAGTCCAGATGAGAGATGTACTCTCCAATGCTTAAAACCCTCCATTGCTCATGGGCAGGGTAAAGAAATTTCGTCGCTTCTACAGGACCAAATTCCATGATCGAGGCTGTAAGCGGCCCCAAAGTTAATCCTGTCAGAATCGTCAAAAGGAAAACTAAATGCTTGAATTTAAAGGGTTTTTGTGAGTATGGCTGCAGTATGAGGATGATATATATCTCAAGCAGCCCCGAAAGAGTATAAACAATTCCGCTCATGAAAGGTTCTAAACCGCCTGCAAATAGGGGAAACAACAGGCCGGGGTCCTTCAATCTGGTGTTTGTAATGGAAATAAATACTCCGAAAAGCATCACTAACGGCAGCAGTACACCGCTAGATATAGCCATATATTTCACACCGGCCATAGTCATGATGGAACAAACAATAATTAAAATGATGTTAATCATTAATACAGAGGCATCTGCCAGGAAAAACGCATTTAACCAAATCATTAAGTCTCTGAACGTTATATAGGAGCTAGTAATTAAAAAAACAATAACGGGAACCGATAAAAGTACGGAAAACGTCCTGCCAAGACGCTGTCTCAGCATGGAAAAGAAACCTTCATCTGATGAGTTTTTAAGTATGTAGTAAATAAGCCACATGAAAAAGAGAGAGAGTGGATAAGCGGCAATCACACTCAGCCAGCTGTCTCTTCCGGCAGCGGTCAATAAATTCGGAATCAAAATAACATGGTTCAGCAAGCCTGTAGACAGGATGAGCAATAAAAACAGTTGTCTGGGTATTAGGACTTTAACTAAATTTTGCATAACGTTCTCCAGCTATTAGTTTTATTAAGTATGCTTACCAGACAAGAGCAATTTATGTAATGAGATTCTAATCCAAAATCAAAGAGGGATGAAATGAAAGCGAATGTCGCATGACCGCTTTTGATTCATCCCTTTCATTTAATTTCCTTACTGATGCTCTTCCTCAGCAGCCATGGCATCTGCCTTCGTTTGATGCACCGTTCCAAATGGATGCTGTGGCGGTGCGTAAATGGAGTATAGCTTGAGGGGTTTGCTGCCTGTATTGATGACATTATGATATTTTCCTGCAGGGATGATAATGGCAAAATCGTCCGCAACTTTCCGCTGAAAATCTAACCGATCCTTGCTGTTCCCCATCTGCACTATCCCTTCTCCCTCTTCAATTCTTAAGAATTGATCAAGTTCAGGATGAATTTCCAGACCAATATCCTCACCTGCTTTTATGCTCATCAATGTCAGCTGCAAATGCTGTCCTGTCCATATTGATGTCCGAAATGTGTTATTTTGCTTTGTCGCTTCCTCTATATCAACGACAAATGGCTGAGGCCCATAATCGGTAATCCGGTCATTTAGTGAAACAAGGCGCGCTGCATTTTCCTGTTCCCCTGTCATAGCCCAAATGAACACATTTTGAACCTGCGGAAGCTGTGAAAGTGCGGACCCCCGCTGATACTCCTGGAAACCCTCCATTTCCAATTGATAAGCCCTATGCAAACCATCACGGTAATGCTCAATGGATACATCGCCAATCTGATACTCCGGCTGTTTTCCTGTTAAATTGTAATAAAGATTGCAGAAATGGGTTAAATGGACTTTTTTCCCTTCGATAGCCTGAATAATATTTTGCTTATGCTCTTCATTAGGGGCTTGTTCTGCAAGCTGCGTGTATAGCTCAAGTACCGAAGCTTCCCTTTTGACTCCTTCAAGGACCGTTTCACAAAGCTGCTGAAAATGATCCTGATTGCTTCTTAACATGTCGTCAGTATGAAATACAGGTGCATTTACTAAAGGGTAATATGGATAGGAATACGCATTAGGATGATACAATATATGTCATTCCCTTCACAGATTTATCAACACATCATATGCCTATAAAAAAAGAAGGTACGTTGGATTTTTCATGTTGGGCATATGGACGAATTAAAAAGAACCAGTCTTGTCCTGTTTATAGGACTGTAAGACTGGCTCTTTTTTAATCGTATTATTTCTTAGGAATTTCACAGCCATCATCATCACAGATCATACCGTCATGATCATTTAAAACAGTAATCTCATCCTCTGCAATAATCTTCTGCAAAGCTTGAACAAACATCTCAGTTGGCTGTGCTCCGCTAAGGGCATACTTTTTATTGATAAGGAAAAATGGAACCCCTGTGATGCGGTATTGCTGGGCCAATTGCTCATCTGCACGGACTGCATCTGCAAACTCATTGCCGGCAAGCATTTTTTCAGCCTCTTCACGGTTCAGGCCAACTTCTTCGGCTAATTCTGCTAAAGCGGCATGATCCCCTATATGCCTTGAATCTGTAAAATAAGCACGCAGCAGCCGTTCAGTCATTTCTTTCATTAGCCCTTTCGTTTTGGCAAACATCGTCAGACGGTGAGCATCAAACGTGTTTGTGAGAACGACGGTATCAATGTTGAATTCCAGCCCGGCGTTTCTTGCCATCTGCACCATGTTTTTCGTGTTGGCTTTCGCCTGTTCAATCGTCATCCCATATTTTTTGGATAACTTTTCATACATGTTATCCTTTATATCCCGTTCAGCTGTCGGGTCCAGCTCAAAGCAGCGATAAGTCACTTCAATCGGATGATTAATCTGTTTAATGGCATCCTCCAGATGCCTTTTGCCAATATAGCAAAACGGTCAAGCGAAGTCAGTCCACATTTCAATATGCATTTTCCATTCCTCCAATACTGTATATTCTTCTTTAGTATAGTAGGCGGCATTTTATTTTACACGGAAAGTGCTTAAGAGTGCTGATTTGGGATTAACACCCGTATAAGGATGGGCATTGTCATTTTGGTCGCTATTGATTGTGATTAACTGCCATTTCTTATGGGATCCTTTTATTTTGGTCGTTAATCAGCTTGATTAACGACCATTTCTTACGGCACTCAGCCTTTTTCGTCGTTATTGATCAAGATTAACTACCTTATATAGTCGAAAAAAAGCTGGAAAAAGGTATACGTCCCTTCCCCAGCCATCAGCAATTATATATTTGCCAGGTCATCATGGTCTGCCGGATGCGGCGGCTCCTCGAACCAGCCATTTTTTATGAGAATGTTTGCACCATCTTCAGCAAAATTAGCAATTTCAGCAGATAAACGAATGAAGTTAATCGCAATATCTTTTCGCGCACTTGAAGCAGCACTTGTTGCATAAATCCCTGCACTTAAGGCAATAAGGGATGTGGTCATAAACATCATTAATTTATCTGAAAAAGGTGGATCAGTGGAATCTGTTACTTCCATATCCCAACTCATGCTAACTGGCAAATAACTTTCTTCGAGCATTCCAGCAAAGACTTTTGTATGTTTGGCCGCTATGTCCCTGCCCCTTACCATGAATTGGCCAACTTCCTTCGATTGGGCAACCTGGCTAAATCCCACCATAATCGTTTTTCCCATGGCATTCTTTTTCAAATTCATATATATATTACTAATTTCAATAACATTCGGCGGTCTTTTATCACCAAACAATCCACCCATAAATTTTTTGCTTTCTACAAAGCTGGTTTCTTTTACTGGGATGACATGGGGAGATTTCATATACAAGCCTTTTTGCAGCAGCATATTTTTAAGCTTTGTTTCATATTCATTAACTTCCATTAAACAATTATTAAAGTAATTAACGATATCAGACCGGACAGAAAGTGTTTTGGCCAGCGCATAAAAGCTGACTGCAAACATGGCAATATTATAGAGGAAGTGAAGGGAAAAATTTTCTGAAAACAGCTTTGAATCTTTTGCCTTTACATCCTCTTCGGCTTTAAATCCATATGGCACGGATAACCCTTCGTTTTCAAAAAAACCAGTAAGTTTCTGTAAATGTGTTTCTGTTAATTGAATGCTATCCCGAAGCATGGACTGCAGTTCCATATCTTCAACAGTATTTAAAAAGTATGTGAAAATACAATTACACATGCTGCTGTTCAAATAAGCAGACCATAATTGCGCTATTTCAGCTGCAGTTAATTCCGAGTTCTGATTATTACTCATTGGCTGCACGTCCCCCTTTTTTATTTTATTATTTCCAAAGTCCTGAAATAAAAAAGAAACTTTTTATTAAAAACAGGAGTTCATGCTGGATCATTTCACCATTAATAACAGACCAAATATGGGGCATCCTATCAATGGGAGGTGTCTCTTTTGATCGTATATCACGGTTCTACAAGAAAATTTGACCACTTTCACAAAGAGCAGGCCATTCAAAAAACAATGAAAGAGTTCGATACGCTTGGCATATGGTTTTCATCTGACATAGAGTCTGCTAAGCCATTTGCTGTCGGGACAGAAACAGTCATCGAAACATCAGAAACTGAGCTTTGGGAAGATGGAGTACCCAAAGTAATTCAGTATGACAAGCCAGTCCGCGGATTTGTTTATAAAGTGTATATAGATGAACCCATTTTAAAGGACTACGATTCCTTTGAACATTTCATGAATGAACGGGATCCCTATTGTGACTATGCAAGCGTAAAAAAAAGACACCTTACCTGGAAAGATAAGGCGATCTTACTGAATAAAGATGAAGCCAATGCAGCTTTTCGCAAAAGTCTTGCGAAGCAAGGCTACGATGGTATTGCCGTACAGAAAATGGGCATTGAAACCGGTGATCAGGATATGTATTGCATTTTTTCGGATGAAATTCTGCAGATTGCCGATGTCTATCCAGTGGAATAAACGGCTGCCCAGATCTCTTATAATATTTCTTTCAGCCAGGAAACTGCCTGATCGAGGTCCTCTTTTGCCGTATATCTTCCAAGACTGAATCTGACAGCACCCATTCCCACATGTTCAGGAACCTTCATTTCCCTCAAAACAGGGGACAATTCAACTTTGCCTGAATGGCAGGCAGATCCTGTAGAGGCAGCAAGCTGTGGGATGGCGGCTAAAATGTCCTGGCCAACCCGATTGACAAAACTGACATTCAGGGTATTCGGCAGCCGTTTTTCTTCATGGCCGTTAAGGACTACCTCATCACCAAATGCCTCCTTCAATTGAACCCAGAAATAATTCGTTAAGTCAGCAAGCTTCCGGTCCCTTGCATGCTCCTGAGCTAACTCACAGGCTTTGCCAAGCCCGGCTGCAAGCAGTGTGTTCTCTGTTCCTGCACGCACTCCAAACTCGTGTCCGGCCCCATGAATGAGCGGCTCAAGCTCTATGCCCTTTCTGATATATAAGGCGCCAATTCCTTTAGGAGCATACAGTTTATGGCCCGCTATCGTGAGCATATCCACATTGAGGAGGTCAACATCAACAGGTACCTTGCCCACAGATTGAGACGCATCGGTATGAAAAGCGATCCTGTGTCTTCTGGCGATTTCCCCTATTTCTTCAATCGGCTGAAGGGTCCCCACTTCATTGTTTGAATGCATGATGGTGATCAGGATTGTCTCTTCCCTAATCGCATCTTCAATTGCCTCGGGAGAAACCATCCCAAATGCATCTACATCCACCATGGTAATTTCTGCACCCAGGCGCTCCAGAAATTTCAGGGGCTCCACGATGGCAGGATGCTCGATTTTTGACGTAATGATGTGTTTGCCTTTTTCCAGATGTTTGTAATAATAACCCTTTAATGCCAAATTATTCGCTTCACTTCCGCCGCTTGTAAAAATAACCTCTTCCGGCGAACATGACAACAAGCCAGCTGCCTGTTTCCTTGCAATCTTCAGCTTCTCTTTTACTGGCTGCCCAGCCCAATGCAATGCGGAAGGATTTCCGTAAAAGTCCGTCAGCAATGGACTCATGGCATCTATAACCTCTGGTGCCAAAGGTGTGCTTGCATTGTAATCGAGATAGACTTTGTTCATTCCCTTCTCCCCCTTTTCTTTAAGAATATCAAATTCAATAAAATAGAGGAATAGAGCTGCTTCAGCTCATAGAAAAAGGGACATCAGTTCCCCCTCAAACTTCATTTAACAAAAAATTTACAGGCCAATTATATTCTATTAATAAAGAACACTTAGAATAAAACTATGCACAATCGAAAGGAGCTGGCGGAATGCTTGAGAAACTGTTCAGATTAGTGGTCCTGACGATTTTTTGTACACTTTTTCCGTAAGTTGTAATCTAAAAATACTGCTTCAAGCACCTCTTCTTTTACCTCTTCATCGAAATATACTTGATACAAACTTGCATCCTCCCTTGAACTGACATTCCTCAGGATATCCTGTTTAATCATGCTCTTACACTCATTATTACACATCAAAATTAAATCAATTAAAAAAAGAGCCCTGCCCAAGGACAAAGCTCTACCCCTTTAATAATAGTAAGGATATGGCGGATACGGGTATGGCGGGTAAGGGTAGTATGGATATCCAAATCCCGGGCCGGGTGTAAGCAATGCTCCGGTCGCTAGCCCCCCTAAAAATCCAAGTCCAAGTCCAAAACCAGGTCCTACGAACCCGAATCCCGGACGCCCAAAACCAAATCCGGGCCTTCCGATTCCAAATCCAGGCCGGACTCGATGGTCAGTGAAATACACGCCATTGTGCGGGACATACTCCTGTGCCACTGGCATGTGCTGATATTGATAATCCAAACGGAACTCCTCCTCTATATTTGTCTACAGTAAAGGATATGCGTCAGTTGCCTATGGGGTATGGGCCCCTGCCCCTTTATCCGAAAACAATCTTCATTTAGTAGATATGTAACCACACCTCTACTAGGGTTGTGCCATATCTATAATTAAATTGATATTAAAAGAGGGATACTATTGACAAGAAGAAAACAGATTCCTTGCCTTTTCCCCGGCTACAGATGGTGCGGTCCCGGATGCAGCGGACCAGATGCCCCTATCAATGGCGTGGATGACTGCTGCAAGGCACATGACAAATGCTGGGGAAGCGGGAGATCAAAATGCAGCTGTGACCAGGAATTCCTCAGATGCCTTAAGCCTAAGACAAACAGGCACGGCGAAGAAGGAACAATTGCGACGATCATTTATATTTATATGAAACTCCAAACCGATTTTACCTGCAGCCGGTTTCGGAAAAGAAGACTGTATTAAAAAGCGGCGCCAGCCGCTTTTTTTAGGACAACTCTATTGCTTTATAAAATGGCTTCGATTAAACTCAAAGGGTGTTGTCTGAATTATATAAAAACTAATACCTTGGAGGAACTATGAAACTGGGAGCATTTTCAGTAAGTCTAAGCGTTAAAGATATTAAGAAGTCAAAGGAATTTTACGAAAAACTAGGGTTTGAAGCACTCGGCGGGAATATTGAGCAAAATTGGCTGATCCTAAAGAATGATAACTGTGTGATAGGCCTATTCCAGGGCATGTTCGAGAAAAACATCCTTACTTTTAACCCTGGATGGAACCAAAACGCAGAAAATTTAGAGGGATTTACTGACATTCGGGAGCTTCAAAAGCAGCTGAAGGAACAAGGGATTCATATCATAAACGAAGCGAATGAGTCAGGTTCCGGCCCTGCAAGTTTCACCCTCGAAGATCCGGATGGCAACGCTATTCTTTTCGACCAGCACAGATAGAATTCCACTTACATAATAAAGCTGAAACAGCAGTACCAATTGGCACTGCTGCTTCAGCTCAAAGCCATTACAACCGTTCATTTCCCCGTTTAAAATTCCCCGTTATCTTCGCCATGATTAATTGCCTGCTCTTTTCATCTTCCGCATCATTCATTTTTTTTAGAAACTTCTCTGCCTCTTTTCCTTTGAGAATTTTCACTTGTTTTCCATTATAATCAAGAAATACTGTGCTATTCTTATTTACCCGAAAACTAAATGGTTCATCATCCAAGCGATTTCTTTTATCAATAGGATCCATTTCCTGCCTCCTTGCTTAACCAAACTATAATATAGAATACTCAACAAGAAAACAGAATTTTATAAATAATACTAATTAAATCAAAGAATATTCTATATGCACTTCAGCAAAATAAAATGTATATAATCATCCCATTGAAGAAATGGAGATCATGTCTATGAGCATTATTTTAGCTCTGCTGGCCGCCGTTTTTGCATCCTTCACAGCCATTCTCGCAAAAATTGGCATTGAAAAAGTTGATTCCAACCTGGCTACTGCAGTCAGGACGATTGTGGTGGTCATCATGGCCTATCTTATGGTTGTCATTACAGGGGAAACGGAAAGCATCTTGACTATTTCTGTAAAATCGTACATATTTCTCGTTCTTTCTGGCCTGACAACAGGCTTATCCTGGATTTGCTTCTTTAAAGCCATTCAGATCGGCGATGTATCAAAAGTAGTTCCCATTGATAAGTCGAGCGTCGTCTTAACCATCCTGCTATCATTTATTATTCTCAGGGAGCCTGCCACAGCTTTGGTCGTTTCAGGGGGAGTCATTATCTCCATTGGAACCTTTGTTTTAATCGGCAAAGACCGGAAAAAGGGCCGCAAGAAGAAAGTATTCAATACAAAATCGTATATTTTTCTCGCAGTCCTTTCTGCTGTATTTGCGGCAGCCACCAATATTTTAGCGAAAATAGGAATTGAAGACGTCGACTCCAATGTGGCCACTTTCATCAGGACTGTGGTTATCATTCTTTTCGCCTGGGGAATTGTGTTTTTTCAGGGGACCTTTAAGGAGCTTAAAAGCATTTCGAAAAAGTCTTATTTATTTCTTTTCCTCTCGGGAGCTGCAACCGGATTATCCTGGCTGTGCTATTTCGGCGCTCTTTCCATCGGAAAGGTTAGTGTCGTCAACCCCATCGATAAATTCAGTGTGGTGCTGACAATGATATTAAGTTTTATCATTTTAAAAGAGAAGCCCTCAATGAATACAATTGCCGGTGCTATTTTGATTACGATCGGAACGGCTCTGCTGATAATCTAGGCGAAAATTAGAGTTAAACACATAAAAAAACGGCTTTAATCCTGAGATTAAGCCGTTTTTTTATGATTTTGCATGGAGATTGGACTTCCCGCAGCCGTTTTTCAGAGCTATATAAGCATTATTGACCCGCTAGTGAAATTTACGTGCGGATAGACCAAATTTACTTTCGGATAAAATATTTTATTTGCACATAGCCCTATTTTACTTGCGGATAAAACTATTTATTTGCACAAAGCATATTTCAACATTCCCCTATCCAAAAGCCTGCGAAGCAATTGCATATAAGGAATGGTTCCTCTGCGGCATAGCTGCTGAATTTTTCATCATGACTGGTGGAGTATTTGCTTTAACAAAACCGCTTCGTTCCAAAAAAGACATAAAATCCGTTCTTCCCTCTGGAACATCAATTCGCAGCTTCCCTTTATGATGTAAAGCCAATTTTGCTGCGATTAAAGCAGCTGTTTCTGAATCAGCTGCTGCAATGGGTCCGAGTATTAAATTGACTGGCCCCTGTATGGATAATCCATACCCAATGATTTCTCCATTATTATTTTTAGCAACAAGACATTGTTTGGACTGGCTGATTCGATTGCGGAGAAAAACGCTTCGCTTATCGCCAAAGGCAGCAGCATCTATTTGGAGGATTTTTGGAAAATCTGCCTGGATAAAGGCTTCAATAGAAATTCCATCTGCAGACTTATCGGAAGCAAACTCATCACAAATAAATTTGTGAATAAAATCCACAGTGATAAAGCCCATTTTTTCATACAAAGGCTTTCCTTCCTTTGTCGCAATTAACATGACAGCAATATCGGCGGGTACACTGGATGCACACGTTTGAGCAGCTTCCTTTCCCAGCCCAAGTCCTCGATAATCCTCATGAACAATAACCATGCCGATAGAGGCCAAATTAGTATCATAACGAATGATAGCTGCACTGGAAACAATCCTGCCCTCAGCATTTTTATGTCCGAAAACTCTGCCGGACCTCAACAGGGTTTCAACCTCATGTTCGTCATAATCCCAGCCAACTGAAGCCGACAGATCAATCAGTCCGGGGATATCTTTCTCATTTAGTTCTCTTAAGTCTAATATCATTGGTTTCTCACTCTATATCCCTTCTGATAAAATATACTCCCTCATTATAATTAAGGATTGCTAATGCATTATCCTTCCTGCTTTCCGCATCCCTTTAATGTATTTTGTAAAACTGCCGGTCCCAGATTACCGGAACGGGAATTGGAAAGGCGCAATTGCACGATTGCATCAGCAGAAAGTTCTGCGGATATTTCGTCAAACTTTCCGGCCAATGGGAAGCCGCCAAACCAGCTTGGCTGATCTTCTTTAACAGGATACATTTTAAATCTCCAGCTGATCACACCAGGTATTTGTGCAAACCCTTCATATTGATCATAATCGCCAAATGCTGAAGGCAAGGGCATCCAGTCAGCGTAGACTCCAATAGCTGTCCGTTCTCTGACAGGACTCCCCGGCATATCTGAATATGGTTTCTTCACTTTAGTTATAAGAGCTGTGCCCTGGATATTCGGGATATCTTTTACAGGCTCCAGCACAATGCTGCAGGGATAGGAAAGAGACGCTGCATGCGCTGCATTTATTTGAAGTGCAAAAAATGCAAAAAATACCGTTAAAATCAAGAATTTATTCATCAGATTTCCTCCATTTCAAAGAGTAATTTTCCCCTTCCTTCTTTTTAAAATTCGGAGGAACCTTTGACTTTTTTAATAGATGAATTTATAATGACCAATGTATCTAATTATTTTAGGAGGATTATTAAAAAATGACACACGCGATGAGACTTCGATTCCCAACTTTGAACCAGTAATTTAATACGTTCAAAGGCTCTGTTTGTGTTAACAGAGTAAACGGGATTAGTCTGTCCTTTTTTAATAATCTTCAGTTCATATTGAAATAGCCCATTTTGGTGTTATTTCTTAAATTGCCAGTTATCTGTGGCAATTTTTGATATGAATGGAAAGGCGGATTTTTCTGCCTTTCTTTTTTTTATGTCTATACGTCTTCCCATAGACAAGCAAAAGGAAGGTTTATTTGCTGACGGCTCCTGATCAGCCCCTAACCGAATAAGGATGGGTCCTCTTCCCTTTACTCTGAATCACAGGCAGATGCCTGTGATTTTTTTATTGAAAGGAAGAAGAAAAATGGAGAATCATGCAAAATATAAAAATTTCGGAAATGCACTTAGATGCCCGCTCTGTGAGAAATCACTGCAGGTTGTTCAAACGAAAAGCCTGATTTGCCCAAACAGGCATACCTTTGATATTTCACACCATGGCTATGTGAACATGCTCAGCCATTCACCGAAAAGCCGTTACAATAAAGCCTTATTTGAAGCCAGGAAGAAAATCATTATGGGGAGTGACCTTTTTAAACTGCTTCATGAGAAGATATCAGCCGTAATTGACACCTATTCCGCCAATTCTGACACCCCTGCCTTTATCCTTGATGCAGGATGCGGTGAAGGATCCCATTTGGATAAAATTTTGGGCAATTCCAGAAACGGAACAGTGACAGGCATTGGCCTGGATTTATCCAAAGCCGGTATTGCTCAGGCTGCAAAAAGTTATAAACATTCAATTTGGCTTGTCGGGGATCTGGCAAAATCTCCTCTGGCAGATCACTCTATGAACATGATTTTAAATATCTTTTCTCCTTCTAATTACAAGGAGTTTAAAAGGATCTTGGCTCCAGATGGGCTTATCATTAAGGTGGTTCCGCGAGCTGCCCATTTAAAAGAGCTGCGGGATGCCATTCATGGAAGCAAAGAGAAAAGTCTTTACAAGAATGATGAAACCCTTTCTCTTTTTAAAAAGTATTTTACTCTTACTGACAAAATCACTGTGACGGATGCAAGAGAGTTGGATAAAAGCGAACGGACACATTTAGTGCAGATGTCTCCGCTTGCCTGGGATTCAAATGAGACAGCTTTAGATGCATTTATCACCAGGAGCAGTCAAATCACCACCGACGCCGATATTTTAATCGGATTAAACCAAAAAGAAAAGAGGTTATAAGAATGGAAAATGTACTTTTTGAATTAGAAAATATAGAAGTGTCCTATTTAGATAGATTAGTATTAAACATACCCCGGCTGGCCGTGCACCAGTTTGACCGGATTGGCATTGTCGGTAAGAACGGGACTGGTAAAAGCACCCTGCTGAAGCTGATGGCTGGACAGTTAAAGCCTGAAAAAGGAATGGTTAAAAGATTTGCTGATTTTGCCTATTTCGATCAGCTGTCAGCGCCAGAAGCGAGAGAAATAGATTATAAACTGGCTGGTCAGCTATCGATTCCTCAAACCGAAATAGAAAATTTAAGCGGCGGGGAAAGAACCAGGAGGAAATTGGCGCAAATTTTTTCCAGCTATTATGAAGGCTTATTAATTGATGAGCCAACCACCCACCTCGATAAGGAAGGCACACAATTCTTTATTGAAGAGCTGACCTATTATTATGGAGCCCTTGTGCTTGTCAGCCATGACCGATATGTGCTTGACAATCTCGTCACGAAAATTTGGGAAATTGAAGATGGTTCTGTGACAGAATATACCGGGAACTATTCTGATTACACGGAACAAAAAGACCTGCAGCGAAAACAGCAGCTCGAGCAGCATGAAAAATTTGTGAAAGAGAAGTCCCGCCTATTAAAAGCGGCTGAGGAAAAAATGAAAAAGGCTGATAAGATTACACAGGCGAATGGGCATATCTCCAAAAAGGAAACAAAGGCCAAAGCCAATAAAATGTTTATGACAAAATCCAAGGATACCAGCCAAAAAGCTGTCCAGCGCGCTGCCAAAGCAATTGAACAGCGGGTACAGATGCTGGAGAATGTGGATGCGCCAAAGGAAGAAATGACGATTCGTTTTCATCAGCAGCCGGCACTGGAAATGCACAATAAATTTCCCATCATGGGCGATCGGGTAACGTTAAAAGGCGGAGAAAGAACACTCCTGAAAGAAGCAAGCTTCCAATTTCCCCTTGGCCATACCATTGCCATTACAGGAAAAAACGGATCAGGAAAAACAACTCTGCTCAACCACATCCTGAATCGCGGCGAGGGCATAACCCTCTCTCCTAAAGCAGTTGCAGGCGCCTATGAACAGATGGATTATCAATTCGATAAAAGCAAAACGGTGCTGGAATATATGAAAGAAAAAAGCGATTATGAAGATAGTAAAATCCGTTCTGTTCTTCACTCCATGTGTTTTACAGGGAATGACCTGAAAAAGGATGTGCGCAATTTGAGCGGCGGAGAAGCTATCCGTCTCGTGCTGTGCCAGCTTTTCCTTGGCAGATATAATGTGCTGATATTAGATGAACCCACAAATTTTCTGGATATTTATTGCATCGAAGCGCTGGAACGGTTTTTAGAAGCCTATAAAGGAACCGTCCTGCTGGTTTCACATGATAAAGTGTTTGTTGAACGGGTGGCTGATTGTGTGTATGCCATAGAAGAAAAGATGCTGGTTCTAAAGAAGAGCTAAAAGAAAAAATTGACCCGACTGCTTTTGCAGGAGGGTCCATTTCTGTAGTCAGGCTGCTTATTTTGCGTTTTGGGGTAATGCAGCAACCGCTTCTATCTCAACTAATTGGCCGCTATAACCCAAAACGGTGACACCTGACAATGTACTTGGAACATCATGAGAACCGAATTCTTCTCTAATTGCCTGCCATGCGGCCACCAAATCTGACTGGTCAGAAGATGCGACGAGGACTCTTGTATATGCCACATCCTTTAATTCAGCACCACATTCCTTTAAGGCAGCTTTCAGGTTATCAACACACAGTTTGGCCTGTTCTTCATATCTGATTCCCTCAGGCACTTTTCCCTCTTGGTCGAGCGGGCAGGCTCCTGCCATAAAATAAAGATCCATTCCAGCAGGAACATGGGAGGCGTAAGCATAGTCAACTGCAGGCAACATCGACGAATGTATTAACGAAATATTTTTCATTTCTAAAATTCCTTTCAAACCGTATTACCTATTTAAATTCTACCTATTTGCATGATTTCCTTTTTAGATAACTGTTATAGGGCTTCCTGACGGGTGGAAATATGGGATGTATATAGATATGATTTTAGTTTTTTCCGTTCTCCAAATGTTTGAATGTCCAAATAAAGCTGTTGAAGAAACTGGTTTTCCTCCTTTGACGCTTTTTTTTTTCAAAAGAGTCCCAGCACAATATATTTTCCTATTGTTAACTGTTTCACCTTTAGAGTTCCTGAAATCCCTTTGTATCTAGCAGGTGGCGGCAATGTGAAAGCCACCTGCAAATGACCTCACTATCCTACTTCATCATTAGGGAAACCAGTCTCCACCATCCATCTCCAAGCTCCCCCGTAATGGACAAGTCGATTTCTTTTCCGCTGCTGCCTCCATCTAAATCAAAATGGAGCCATTTGAATTGTCCCGGTGCCAGCGTTCCGCCTGTCTCAGCAAGCATCTTGTTATCTGAATGAATGATCGTGTTTGCTGAGGTATAAATGGCATCTCCTGTTAGGAAATAAATGCGATGAATACCCGCTGGAATCGCCAGCCTTAACGTTGCTGGAGCATCCCGGCCCACGATCATATCGCGCTGCAGCTCATCCAGCTTATTTCGATCCCTCGCCGAATGGGAAGTTCCGATCCATCCATACCCCTTCGCATTATCCCAAGTATCTTCTGGAACAAAGCGTTTAAAGGACGTAAAGACAGGCGACGTTGAAACTCCGGCATCAAGAGCGAGCAGAAACTCGTCTCCAGCGGGGACAGAGACTGCCTGAACATCTCTTGGCCGGCCAAAAACAGTTGTTTTGCCGGCGTCCACCTCTACACGAAGTCTTTCTGCAGCTGGAACAGCAGCTGGAGGTGTTGCCATTACCTCAACCGTTAATGAAGATTGAGCTTCAATAACCGCAGTCACACTCTCACTCTTCCAGCCCATTGGAACTGGAATGCTTACATGAACTTTCGCTGCTTTTTTCGTCCCATTGCTGAGGGAGACGGTAACAGGGCTTGGTTTTCCTGCTATCATCGTGTTAGCTTGAATGTCTGTTACATCCACTCCGCCTATTCGCATCGCCCCAGCCTTACCATTCTTTACTTCAAAGGAGGCGATGGTGCTTGCGGCAGCCACTGGATTACTAGGTGATGAGACAACTCGATAATCACTTTGCCATGATTTATGTGTGACGTGAAATCGTACATATCCACGATATTCACCATCAAAGAACTTGACATGCGGATTAACCGATAATGCTGCTTCAACCTGATCCTTCCAGCCACAGCCAGAGCTAATCGACGTCCCGACAAACTCGGTAGCAAGTGTCTTGGATTTTGGATCACTGAAATCCTCCTTTAAATCATTTACCCAGCTTGAATGCCAATCCCCGCCTAGAACAATTGGATTGGATGGTCGACGCTTCTTAATAAATTCGAAAAGGCGATCCCGATCTGCCGAGTATCCATCCCACTGATCATGGTTAACACTAATTCCCTCACCTGGATCGTAGTCATATTGAGCCATCATTGTTTGCTGTGCCAGCACATTCCATTTTGCCTGTGAACGGTGAAGATTTCCGATGAGCCATAATCCTTGTTCAGATCCTACCATCGTTCTTTCCGGATTAGAAGCTTCAGGATCAAGCGGACCGCCTGGAAATCCTTTTCCTACTTGATTGTCACGGTATTGTCTTGTATCCAGCACACTGAATTCTGCAAGATCTCCATATGTAAATTTACGGTAAAGAAGCATATCTGGGCCATTCGGTTTGGAGCGGCGCCTTAGCGGCATATGCTCATAATAGGCCTGGAACGCAGCTGCACGCACTGCCAGAAAACGTTCACGCTCTCCTTCCGGATAGTTCGGATCAGAAATATCATTGGACCAATCATTATCTACCTCATGGTCATCAAACGTCACAATAAAGGGGAAAGCGCTATGCGCTGCCTGCAAATCTGGTGATGTTTTGTATTGTGCATGAAGGAGGCGATAATCTGCCAGTGTTTCAGTATCCCCTTTTTCATAAATATAGTCACCAAGGTGGAACACAACGTCCAGGTCCTCCTCAGCCATATTTTTGTAAGCGGCAAAGCGTCCACCTGCCCATGCTTGGCAGGAAGCAATTGCGAATGAGAGACTCTTAAGATGTGAGCCTTCATCAGGAGCAGTTTTTGTTCTCCCCACGGGACTAATTTCATTACCAGCCTTGAAACGGTAATAATACTCTCTCCATGGCCTTAAGCCAAAGACTTCAGCATGCACTGAATGACCTAGTTCAGGCCCTGTAATTTCTTTTCCTCTACGAACAATCTTCTTAAACGCTTCGTCTTCTGCCACTTCCCATTCAACAGAAACATAGCGCTTATCCATCCCTCCATTTCCGTCCTCTGCAAGCGGATTAGGAGCAAGCCTTGTCCATAAAACAACACTATCCGAAAGCGGGTCGCCAGAGGCAACACCCAGCGTAAATGGATAAGCTGAAAAGTCTGGTGTTTCCTCTGCGTTTACTGACGTAATGACAGGCAGCGAAAAAAAGGCTGCAACTGCGGCTGTTTTCCCTGTAACTTCTAAAAAATTTCGGCGAGTCATCTTTTTTGCGGTAATGTCTTTTAACCATTTTTGGTTATTCAATGTACTCTCTCCCTTTTACTAGATTTAAATAACTTTAAACGAGCTGGCAGGAAATTTTTCCAAGCTGACTATGCAGCTTCTAAGCTCGCTTTCTAGCTATTTCGATAACGAAAGCAGCTGCACTTAATAGGTGCAGCCAGAAGGGCGTTTATTTAGCGTCCTTATTTAATTCTTTGTCTTATTTGCTCAATTAGCGCTTCCTCCCTTTCAAAAATAAAGGTTTCTATATTGAATCCACTTTCGTGGAGGTCAATTGACAAAGACAACCGAAGCAGTATAGGCTATTTCCTCATCCTATATTGACTAAAGAGAACAAAAAACCCAAGTATAGCCAGCCCTAAAAAGCATTCCTATGCTTAATAAAACTAGTAACTATACCTGGGTTTTCTCCATTTACTCCACCCTTGGCAGTTAGATAATATGTAATTTTTTACATATAAGTATTCATCATCTACATTGTCATAGTAAAACTTCATTATTAAAACAGTATTGTTATTAAGTAAAATAATTGTTAAAGATTTCTTCACATTTCAACTAGAATTTAGAGTCTAAACTCCATAAATCAGGTTCACCGATCGCTACACCATGTGCTCCAGCCTCTAACACCTCTTTTATCTCATTCGGATTTTTAATTAATCCAGCTGTAATAATAGGACAATCTATTTTTTCGTAAATCTCCCTTATGACTCTTGGCATTAATCCGGGCATAATCTCAATTGCATCAGGCTGTACATTAGATACGTTTCGAATTCCATTTTCATATGCTTGTGTATCCAGCATAAATAAATGCTGGATCGTTAATAATCCCTCTTTTTTAGCAGCCTGAATCAATTGATTTTTTGTCGAAACAATCCCATCTGGCTTTACTTTTTTAGACAAGTACTTTATTCCTTCTCGATCATTCGCTATGCCTTTGATTAGATCAACATGCAGAAAAATAGACTTGTGATACTTTCTGCTTTCTTCAACGCAATGCTCAATTGAGAAAATATCACCTGTCATTAAAAAGATCGTCTCAACAGGTGAAAGAACAGCTCTCTCAATTAATGAGACATCGCGTACGGCAGCTATGATAGGATTATTTTTCACTAAAACTTTTTTCTCCATCACTTCCACCTCCAATAATATGTTTATAGCACTTTGTCATTAAGAAATAGGTACCCTTTTGTAAAAGTTTATTAAGTTTCTGAGTAAACAGAAGGAGGGTAACTGATAGTGTACAAACAGATGGTAAGTGTAAAAAAAATGACAGTGTAATTTATACCTGTCATTTTTCATTAGCATTATTATTAGTAAGGTAAGTACAACCTAATATGGACGTTGGGATAATACCCCATCACAAAGTATCCTTTTTCTATTTTTGAAACCAGGCATCCAGCAGCTCTTGCTCTTTTTCACGAGATATTCCAGCTTTTCTTCCGGAACCCTGTCTCCCTTTCTCCCATTGATATACATCCTGAATTGTATCTTCAAGCGGTCTGAAGGAAAGTCCGTTTTCTATGGCCTTTTTTACGCTGATGCACATGTGCCACGGTTTATCTTCTCCATCTAACGGGAAATGTTCAGGAATCCATAACGGCATTTCAGTCCATGGCTGTATTTGATGATCCAATACAAATTCTTCATCGGCCCAGACAAATTTGGCATTGCTGTTTGTAACTGATTTACATGTATTCAAAAGCTCTTCCATCGTCAATTCATAATCGGGGCCTGTAATATTATACGTTCCAGCTTTGCTATTTTCCGCCATATTAAAGCCCCATGCTGCTATATCTTTCACGTCGATCAATTGAATTGGACGGTCCGGACGTCCCGGCACCGCTATATTTCCGCCTTCCGAGACACGCTGAACCCAGTATGGGAGCCGATCTGTATAGTCAAACGGCCCAACCAGCTGACCTGCCCTGATATGCAGCACTCGCCCCGGCCAATGCTTTTCTGCTTCAGCTTCGCATAACACCTTCAACGCGCCGTAATACTCATAAGGAGAAATTCTGCCTTCCTCAACATCTTTCAATCGATCCTGCGGCATGGACTGTAAATGATAGTCTTCCGTGAGATTGAGCGGAATCCAGTCTTTATATACAGAGATGCTAGAAATGTACGTATAATGTTCGATGCTATCTCCAAGCACTGCTGCGATTTTGTTAATTTGGTGCGGTGCGAATCCGCATGTATCCATTACGGCATCCCATTTTCTGTTTTTGAGCTGCGACACATCACCATCTCTATCACCTGCGAGCTGTTCCACTTCGGAAAACGCTTCTTTATTATTCCCGCGATTGAATAATGTAATATCGTGACCTCTTTTCAAGCCTTCTTCTGCCAGCGCTTTTCCTAAAAAACGAGTACCTCCCAATATTAAAACCTTCATACTTTTCCCCCGTTCACTTTAATAGCTGCAATAAATACATTCATCTTATATAACGTTTTTCCTTCCAAATAAGATACGGAGAGTATTAAGAAATATGGGAATTTTGGTAAAACATTTTATCTATAAGCTATTTATTCCTGCATCCTTTTTACAATTGGGAAACCATAAACATGGTTTCCCTCAATAGGATCAGTTAAAATTACTCTTTAATGATCACTTTCTCCTTCAGTACTTCTACAGCAATATTCCTGGCCTCCGTACCTGTTCCATCGATATTCACCGCAAACACCCATGTGCCCTTCCCTGTTTCAATAAAACCAACGTACCAGCCCAGTCCCATGTCGGACAGCCTTGTCCCCGTTTTGCCATGCAGTATGAAATGATCCTGTTCATCCTGAATCATCATTCTCTTGACAGTTTTTTGATTTTTCTCTGTAAAAGGCAGCTTCTCCTCCACAAGCTTTTCTATAAAATCAGCTTGCTCTGCTGCGGAAATTTTCAGGCTGCTGTCCAGCCAAAACGCATCAATCCCACCGGAAATATCCTGGTTGCCATAGTCTATCTTTGAAACGTACTCTTTCATGTTCTTTTCACCAATCGTTCTCGCCAGGTCCTGATAAAACCAGATAGCTGATTCCCTCATGGCAGAAGCCAGCGAATGGTCCCGGTTCCAGCTTTCGAATTCGCGTTCAACTCCATCCCATCTTTTCACTTCGTATTCATCCCTGACAGCGGCAGTTTCCAGCCCGATCAGGGCATTTGCGACCTTAAAGGTTGATTCAGGCGTCAGTCTCTCTTTGCTCCTCTCCTTGTTGTAGACATAAACCTTGTCATTCTTAAGATTTTTGAGGACCATGGTGCCCTCTGTTCCTGCAAAAGCTTCTTCAATGTGCAGGTCTTTTATGTTTTCTTGTCCGCCTGATGCCCCAGCTCCTGTACCCGTCAGCAGCAGCAGCAGCACGGAAAGGGCCGCAATACCCGCTCTTCTCATCCACTTCATCTTTTCTTCCTCCTTCATAAAATAGGATTTCTGTCATGATGTCAGCTCTGTATTTGTCACTTATACTATAAACAGCATGATGGATACAGAAAAGAACAGTTTTGGCCATCTGTACCCATACAAATCAACGAGAGGAGTGTAAACTTGGGCACTAAATATGATGAAATCATAGGAGAAATCCAATCCAGATTGGCTGATGAACGCTTGAAATCCGGAGAAAAGCTCCCTTCCATCCGCAGCTTTGCAAAGGTATACAACTGCAGCATCAACACTGTACTGAAAGCTTACAGTGAATTGGAAAAGGCCCATCTGATTTACTCTGTGCCAAAAAGCGGCTATTTTGCGGTAGGCACCGATTTGCCTAAAAAACACAAACCTGCAATCATTGACTTTGTCTCAGCAGGACCGGATAAAAGCAAGATGCCATACCGTGATTACCAGCACTGTATGAATCAGGCAATTGAGCTTTATAAAGAGGAAATGTTTCAGTATTCCCATCCCCTCGGTTTGCCGAGTCTTCGGCATCAGCTTTCAGCTCAGCTTCAGGATCTGCAGGTTTTCGCCCCGGCCGAAAGAATTGCGGTGGTATCCGGCTCCCAGCAGGCTCTGGATCTCTTGATCTCACTCCCTTTTCCCAATAATAAAAAAGAGATCTGCTTAGAGCAGCCAACCCACTTCAGTTTCATAGATTCCATCACTTCCCGCGGCTTGAAGCCTATTGGCATAGAGGTGAATCAGAATGGCATTGACCTCCATTACTTAGAAAAGATATTCAGAGAACGAAGCATCAAATTTTTCTATACTGTTTCCAGATTCCAGAACCCCACAGGCTGCAGCTACTCCAACCGGGAAAAAAAGGTGATGGTCGAGCTTGCTCAGAAATATGATGTCTACATAGTGGAGGATGACTATATGGGAGATCTTGATACAAGAAAAAAGGCAGATCCCATGTTTGCCTATGACCCTTCCGGGAGAGTCATTTACACAAAAAGCTTTTCGAAGGTTTTGCTGCCAGGGCTGCGATTAGGATTGGCCGTTCTTCCAGAAGCCTTAATGAAAAGTTTTACACAAGCCAAATTTGCAGCGGACGTCCATACACCAGTCCTCACACAAGGAGCACTTGAGATTTACTTAAGCAGCGGCATGTTTAAAGCTCATATTGAAAAACTCCGGCGTCAATACAAGAAAAAGGGCACCATTCTCAAAAAGGCTTATCTGGAGCATTTGCCCCCCAATACTGCATTTACTGGCGGGGATTCGGGATTCTATTCGACAGTTGTCCTCCCGGGCAGAATGAAAGCAAAGCATCTTGTGAAGCATCTTGAAAAGAAAAATGTATTGGTTCAGGATGCTGCACCAATGTATCTTCCAGAATATCTAAAGGAAAATAGAATTCGATTGAGTGTCTCTCAGGTCGAGGACCAGAAAATTGGAGTTGGAGTGAAGAAGATCGGGGACGGGATTCGTGCGTTAACCTATTCTTATATCTAAAAGGTAAGCTTAAATATGGACTAGCCGCCACCGCCCAAAATGACATGACCCCCGATTAACAATCATATCTATAATGATGGGGTTCCAATATCCATAAAAGGAGATGGTTCGATTGAATCCTTATTATTATTATCCATATTATCGGGCAACTGGCTGGGAAGATATATTAACACTGCTGCAGCAAAGTTTATATGCTGAGGAAATGGTTTGTTCCATGAGTTCTGAACTTTTTCATATTCCAGAGACCAAAGATTTAAAAGGAAATGCAGAGATGCACAACCACCTCGTTCCGGCTTCGTATCACCGCGTTACCGCTGTTGGATGTGCACATAGACTAGTAAATGGAGAACAGCGGCAATCGATTATCACCACAATGGCGGCTTGCATCGTGAATGCGGAAAATCAGGATAAAAAGGTGCGGGAAGGACTAAAAACGATGGAGGAAAATGCAGGTCCAGAGTATAAGGCGTTTATAAGTTTAATCATCAGATGGCAGGACCAGGCAGAAAATTACCTCTCTCAAGCTAAAGAAGCTTTGCGAACGATGGGTGTAACTTTTCCTTCAGCTGGAAGCGGACCGGAGAACTCAGAATATAATCTTTATTAATGAATAAGGAATCCAGCCACTGCAGGTACAGAGGCAAGTATGAGGTAAATTTGAGAAGGTATAGAAAGCTCAGGGATACTGAGCTTTCTATTGTTTCAGCATAGTTTTTATTGTTTTAAAACAACTTCACGCCCTATACTTCCAGACGTCTTCCTCTTCCCCCTAAACCAGGCAACCACAATCGCCGCAATCAGTGTAAATCCCAGGTATCCCATCAAAGGATAAACCGTCCCTACCAGTGTAATGAAGCCTGCGAAACTGGCACCGAACGCTGCTGCACCAAATAATACGGCAAAAAGATTGAATTTAGGATTTTCTCTTTTCACGACCCTGGCCGTGAAGGCATACAGCATACCAACAGCTGTGTTGTAAATCATGCCCAGCAATACAACGAACATCAATAATCCAAACACAGGTGAAATTTCATTGGCGAGAGCAAGAATTGGCATGTCTGAGCCACCCACCACATCCATTTTGACCAGCATGGCTGCATTGATAAGCAAAATAAGTATACCCAGTCCAGCACCGCCCAGGATGCCGCCTACCCCTGCCTGCTTTTCATCTTTCGTTGTTCCGCCCATGACAGCCAGCATCGCGGCCCCAGCCGCAATATTGTAAGAAACATATAATAGTCCGCCCATAAACCAGTTGGAAGCGGCAGGCGTTTGGCTTTCCGCCAGTTTCTGAACTTCCGATAAATCCACCCCCATCGTGCTGAGGGCATAACCGCCAATGATCACCACCATGATTAATAGAAATGGTGTGACCAGGCTGATAATCGATATCACTCTTTGGATATTCAGACAAACGGTCAGGATCGTTAACACGGCCATGATGATATTCCCCGCCATGCTCGGGATTCCGAATTGCTCTTCGAAAATGGATCCCGATCCCGCAAGCATGACAGCTGCCACCCCAAAAAGAAAGAAGGTAATGATGAAGTCGACAGCCATCCCCAGATACCTTCCGCAAATATGATATATCACGTCTTTGTGAGAATCTGTCTGCAGACGGCTTCCAAGCTGAGTTAAATTCATGCCAAGAAAAGCAAAGAAAAAGGTTGCAAGTATGGCTCCGGCAATCCCCATCCAGCCAAAGCCCGTGAAAAACTGCAAAATCTCCTGGCCTGAAGCAAATCCCGCTCCGACTATGACCCCAATAAAAGCACCGGCAATTTGAATACTCTTTTTCATTCTGATCCCCCTTTTATATATTTGAATTTTTTGACAATTTAACTTAAAAGAGAAAGAGAGAATCTCTCTCTGAGCCCACTCGCGGTTATTTATTCGACTTCAGCGGAGCTATTCCTGGCGTTGTGTGACACTCACATTTGACTATCTGACTTAAGCGGAGCTATTCCTGACGTTGTGTGCCACTCGCGTTTGATTACCCGACTTCAGTGGAACTATTCCTGGTCTGGCGTTGGGTGCCACTCGCGTTTGTTTTTCCGACTTAAGCGGAGCTATTCCTGGGGTTGAGTGCCACTCGCGTTTGATTTTCCGACTTCAGCGGAGCTATTCATGGCTTAAAGTGCCACTCGCGTTTGATTATCCAAATTAAATGGAACTATTCCCTCCAATGAGTGCCTCTCGCGCTTGATTATTCAGCTTGCTTAAGAAAAGCTTTTTTCAAAAACAGTAAACTGTTTAATGGTCTCATAATTTGGTTCATATCCCAAGCCTGATTTATCAGGAACCTTAATCATTCCCTCTTCAACAGTTACTTCAGGGTCAATCAGATCCTTCTCCCAATAGCGGGATGATGCGGCTGTGTCCCCTGGCATAATAAAGTTGGAAAGTGTGGTTAAGGCAATATTGTGCGCCCTGCCAATTCCGGATTCCAGCATGCCTCCGCACCATACCGGAATGCCACGCTCCTTGCAGAGATCATGAATTCTCCTGGATTCTGTCAGCCCCCCAACCCGACCGATTTTGATATTAATAATTTTGCAGCTTCCCAGTTCAATCGCCTTGCGCGCATCATCATAGGAATGAATGCTTTCATCGAGGCAGACAGGCGTTCTGAGTTCTCTCTGAAGAACGGCATGATCAATAATATCATCTGATGCCAGCGGCTGTTCGATCATCATTAAATCGAATTCATCCAGCTGTTTTAATAGTTCGATATCTTCAAGGGTATATGCTGAGTTTGCATCTGCCATAAGCGCTATATCCGGGAAATGCTTTCTCACTTCCCTCATGACCTCAACATCCCAGCCTGGCTTGATTTTCACCTTGATGCGCTTATAGCCTTCCTCTACATATTCTCTAATAAGGTTCAGCAGGTCATCAACACGATCCTGAATCCCGATGCTGATGCCAACCTCAATTTCATTAGCTGTTCCGCCAAGGGCCTTTGCAAGCGAAATTCCCTTTTGCTTGGCATATAACTCCCAAACCGCCCCTTCGAAGGCTGATTTCGCCATATTGTTTTTCCGTATGTAGGAGAGAGTTTCCGAAACCTCATCAGGGTGTTCGATTTCTTTGTTTAATAGATTCGGGATGATGAAATCTTCAAGCATATGCCAGTTTGTTTTCAGCGTTTCTTCGTTATACCATGGTGAATGAAAGGCAACAGACTCTCCCCAGCCGCTCACACCATTTTCGTCCTTGGCTTCCAGCAAGAGAAATTCTTTATCCTGAAACGTGCCGAAGCTTGTTGTAAATGGAGCTTTCATTCTCATTTTCATATGCCGCAATACGACTTCTGTCACTTTCATATTCATTCCCGCCTTTTCCTGTTAGTTGAGTTTAAGCTGATTCCTCTGAACGAATACATAATAATGCACCGGGCCTTCCAGCCCTTTTTGAAATCCTGCCATGGCGTACCCTTTAGAAAATAACTCCTGAAAAATCCTTCTTGTTTTAAAGCGCCAATCGATCGCAAGCTCGAAATTCTTATTTTTAATAGTCTGGAAGTTTGCCGGAATTGGAACTAGCACTGGACCGGCAGCAGCATCCCATTCAGTATTTAATAAAACAGGAAAGTCATCCTCCGATACTCCCCAATCGTAGGGATTCTCTGCGTGCGCTGTTTCAATGCCCAATGGCTCCTCCACATGTGAACTGGTGATCCACCATTCTGCCTTTAAACGGTCTGTCGGCAGCCCATGGTTCAGGCTATCATCCATATCTCCGTAGCAATTCTCCACATATGTGGAACAAACCGCATTCAGCTTGGAAAGATTCAGGTAAGCATTCCGGCTTTCAAGCGGATCAAAAGTCCAGGTGATCAGGTCATAGCCCATCCCGGAAGCCAGTTCTTTTTGTTTCTGCTTCAATAATGCCCCCATTCCCTTATCCTGGTGGTCAGGATGAATGCCCAGCATATGGGAGCATAAATAGCCTTTGCCCTTGTGAAAGCCGGGAAATCCGTAGCTGAATCCCACAAGATCATCTTCAATAAATGCCCCGAGGAGCAGCCCTCCGTTCTGGGCAGCTGTGATGGTTTGATGAACCGGAAGGGGAGCCATATTCCAGATTGTCTTCTCCAGCTTTTGAATGAGATTCATATCGGATGCTGTCTTTAATACTCGTACATCCATTGTCACAGCAGCCATCTTCACTCCTCCTTTTCCAAAGTGGCCATTACCGCTTTGGCCAGTATTTCCATTCCCGAGTAAATCGCTTCCCGATTGAACGTCATGTCCGGATGATGAAGCCCCGGCTTTAAATCACAGCCCAATCCGAGCATCGCGGCCTTAATATTCGGCTTCTTGAGAGTATAAAAATGGAAGTCCTCCCCGCCTGAAGTCAAGATTGGCTCCCTTAATTGTCCGGCTCCAAGGACATCAATTATGGCCTTCTCCAGAAAATGCTGAGCTTCCTCATCAACTTCAGCTGCTGCCACATTCGCTTTTGTCTCAAGAGTAATCTTGACTCCATACAGCTTGGATAAATACTCAGTGATCGTCTCAATTTTTTCTGCCAGTGCATGAATGACTTCATTTGTTTGTGCCCTCAGATCCAGGCTAAAGGATGCTTTTCCCGGAATGATATTGCCTGAGTCACTGCCGGCATGGAATTTGGTCATTTTAGCCGTATGCGGAACCATCGGATCCAAATAAATATTTTTAATTTCATGGATGAAAGAAGCACCGATCTCGATGGCATTCTGCCCAAGGTGCGGGCGGGCCCCATGGGCATCTTCCCCGATAATTTCCCCGGTCAGAAATCTTGCAGCACCATGGTAAATGGCTGCAGACGCTTCTCCATCCCTTATTTCCTGGATTGGCCTAAGGTGTACACCGTACAGGTAATCCACATCATCCAGCACGCCATGCTCAATCATTTTCAGGGCACCAGTGCCCTTTTCTTCAGCCGGCTGGAAGATGAATTTCAGTTTGCCTTTTTTAGGAAAGCCTGCCTTTTGAAGCAGCAGCATGGCCCCAACCCCCATTGTCATGTGGGCATCATGTCCGCAGGAATGATTAGCCTGGAACTTGCCGTCCACCTCCTGCCAAAGTGCGTCCATATCCGCTCTAAGCGCAACGCATGGACTCCCTTCCCCCACTTCAACAGCCAAACCAGTGCAATCCCCAAACAGCTGAACCTGGAACCCCCGGCATTCCAGGAATTTTTGCAAGTACTCAGTGGTTTTATATTCCCTCCAGCTCACTTCCGGGTTTTCGTGCAAATGATCAAAAACCATATCCAATGCAGGCTTAACCTCTTTAATAATTTCCTTCAATCCATCTTCCCTCCCGGCTGAATAAAAAAATGTTCACTTTCAAGCTTTTCATATTGCTCTTTCCTTGTTTGAAACCGGTCACAGTCTTGAATGGATACACCCGCAATCACCGCATTCAGAAAGGAAAAGAGTGCCGGCGCCGCATCAATCGTCGATTTTTCCGATGAATGGATTTGAAAAAGCAAGTCGGCATGCTCCTTAATCGGCGCGATAGCTGAATCTGTTATGCCAATTACAAATGCTCCCTGCTTTTTCGCCAGTTCCGCCATTTTAATCGTATCTTTCATGTAGCGGTCAAATGAAATGGCAATGAACGTGGCTTCTTCATCCATTTCAGTGATCGTCAGCAGCAGATCATCCGTATCCGGCCGGATCAGCTTCGCATTTCCCCTAACAACACCAAGGGTAAAAGAAAGCCAGCTTGCTGCCGCAAAGGAAGACCGCAGACCTGTAACATATATTTTTTTCGTTTGGATCAAACGCTCCACTAAAACATCAAAATCGTCCTGACTTATATTCTGAATCGTTTCCCTGATATGGAGACAATCCTTTTCCATCACACTCGCAAGGAACTCCGGCTTTTCTGCCAGTTCCACCTTGCTGGTAAAATACTGACCAAGTGTGCTATTCGCCTTCAATAGCTGTTCCCTTACCATCTTCTGCAGCTCCGAATACCCGGAAAGCTGAATGGAATAACAAAATCGAATGACTGTCGTTTCACTGACCCCGATTCTCTTGCCGATCTCACCGGCTGACTTCACGGCGAATTCCTTTGGATGATCGAGCAAATACTTTGCTGCCTTCTGCTGTCCTTTGGAAAGGTTATTAAACTCTTTTTCTATTGTTTCTGTTAATATCATTAGACTCACCTTAAATCAATGAAGTTTATGCTTTTTTTTTATATTTTTGAAGTCTGAACTTCGTTTTAACTAAACTATCACATATCCCCTTGGAAAACAATAATAATTCTGAAAATTTTATAATTAAAAATGACACCCGCACGGATGCCAATTTCAATTATAGTTCACATGATCATTCAATAATCCCGGACTGAACAGCATTTACATCTGCTTCGATCTTAATTTCCATTTCACTATACTGCTCTCTCCATTCCTTCCGATTGAAATCGGAGCGCTGCCTGGCCTTTTCACCGATGCGAAGAGGATCTGTGTTCAATTCCTGAAACCTCCTGACCATTTTCTCCGCTCTCTCAGTTATTTCTTTTTCCACTGCTTTTTCAATTCTCTCAATCGTTTTCTTGTCTGTAAGATCTAAATCAACTCCTTCCATTGCTCTGCCGTTTACTTTCACCTTAAAAGTGGCTATATATTTTCCATTCCTCTTGTCCACCATTATTTTAGGTTTTGATGACAGGTTTTCCAGACTTACATCTTCTCCGCTGCTAAGTTCAACTTCAAATTGGCCCCGCCGGAATTTTTCATAAAGTATTTTAAAGATATAGGCATCACCAAAGCTGATTGTATCAACAAGCTTATCGTCTTTAAAAATTCCCAGTCCGCTGACTTTTAAATGCTTACCCTTTTTCTCTATTAAAGGTAAAAAAGGGTCTGCATCTTTGCTGTAATAGTGAACAAGAAAACGGTGTAAATTGATCTTTGGAATGGTCTGCTCAAGATTCTGTTCAACTACATCGATTAAATACTGTGATACAGAATCGCTTTGCGAGTAATTAGAATCAATGATGTCTTTCGCCTTCTCCTTCGATACAACAAGCAGCAATTTCCGGCCGATGCTGGGGTTTCTCTGCAAACTGTCTATTTGATTTTCAATCCCATGCTCTGCGAGTTCCTGATTGAAAATGACTAGTCCCACCCTGCCGATGACTATGGGCCTTGCTGCTTCCGCCTGAATCTTTTGCCTGATCCGTTTACTTGTCTTCCCTGTTGCGGTAAAAACCTCATTTACCGGCAGTGACTGTTCACCTGGAGGGATATTGGAAGACCCTGCTGTTCCTTCAAATTCCTCACCATTGACATAATCATACCCAATGGTCTGCACCAATTGGAGATCCTCCAATACTTTTGGACTTGGAGTACAGCCTGCCAGGAGGATTGGAATCAAGGAACAGCATAAATAGTTTTTAACATTCATCCTTTTTTCACCTTCATGATGATATATTGTAAGACCAGTAAGCATGGTAAGTAAAAGTAGATGGTATATAACCCGATTTGGGAGACTGCTTTCTGCAGCAAATCAATTTGCTGTCTATTTGTTAATAGAACACTGATGAAAAACAGCAATAGGCAAAAAATCCTCAAGGCACTTCTTTGAGAGACGGGAAACAGACGGTTCAACCCTCGGCTGGCACACCAGAGACCGATGCAAATATTCGGAAGAATGGTAAAGAACCATACGGAAATTCCTATGTATTCGAACCTTTCCACAATGATTAAGTCCACGATTTTCCATAGTGTGAGTGTAGCCCAAATGGTGCCTTTCAACTGTTCCTGGTTGAAGTAGACAAACGTAACAAAAGCAGTCAGCAGGTAAATAAATATACTGAAAAGTACGCCGAAATAGGCCCACTTTTCAGATTTCGGCCCATCTTTAATAAAAGGATAGAACATAAAAAGCGTCTCGAACCCGAGAAAATTAAGGGTCATCTCTTTTGAAGCTTTAAATAATTCTGCAGGAGAAGCATTCAGGATTGGCAGGAGATTTCCATAATCGGCATACTGTAAAGGATAAAATTTCACCAATAATAATGGCAATCCGTATAAAATCCCTAAATAGCTTACTCCTGTTACAACCCGGAAACCTCCTGTAACATAGGAATAGGCTAAAAAAATGATAATAAGTATGAATATCCATTCAGAGACTTCTGGAAATACCCATACCTGGAGCACTTCCACATATGATCTCAGTACAACCAATGCAAAGGAAAAGAAATATAAAGAAAATAAAAAGCTGAAAAAACCGCCGATCCATTTTCCCATAATTTCAGCATGTATGGCTACGATGTCATTGTTCCCCTTATTCAGGATGCGATAGGAAACCCACACCAATCCGATAATGGAGGCGCCGGATGTTAAGATTGCGATCCAGGAACTATAACCGGCAGACTGGACAATAATTCTTTCGAAGCCCAGGATGCCTACGCCTATTTGCATTGCATGTATTAAATAAAATACAAAATAGGGAGATACCTTTTTATCCTCTTTAGGCAATGGAAACATCAGCTATCCTCCTTTATCGGAACATATTAACCCCAATTAATCTTCTATGTCTGTTTTCGATTTCTCGTGCTTTTTAGGCTGAAAACGAGCTCGTACAGGTGATCTGACCTGCAATGGCCGCTTCGTTTGCATGAAAAACGGAAGTCGGAAGAGAGAATCCCTTAAATCATCCAGCCGCAATGGATAGACGGGTGCCAGATAAGGGCGTCCCAGAGAAGTCATCTTTAGCAAATGGCTCAAAATGTATGAGAAACAAAAGGTAACTCCGAGAAGTCCCCATAATTGGGCAGTGATTAAAAAAGGAAAGCGGATTAATCTGATCGTGTTGCCCATTTGGTATACAGGCGTTGTAAAAGACGCCAGGGCCGCAAGCGCTACGATGATCAGCAGCACATTACTGGTCAGCCCAGCCTGTACAGCCGCAGTCCCAATTACGATACCGCCTACGATACCAATCGTCTGTCCGATTTTTGTCGGCAGCCTTGCTCCAGCCTCACGCAAAAGCTCAATGGTCAATTCCAGAATAATCGCTTCCAGTATCGGCGGGAACGGGATGCCGCTCCTTGAAGCGATGAGCGGATTAAGCAGGTTCTCCGGAATCATTTCGTAATGATAGGTTAGAACGGCGACATAAAGAGAAGTCGACAAAACGGAAAAGAATACCGCAAACAACCGGACAAGACGAAAAATAGAAGCAATATGCCACGATAGAAAATAATCTTCAAAAGCGGAAAAAAACTCTACTAGAGTTGTTGGGCCGGTTAGAGCATGGGGTGAGCCATCTACAATGATCGTTATCTTCCCTTCCGAGAGCACACTCGCAACCCTATCAGGCCTTTCCGTGTCAATTAAATGCGGAAAGGGAGAATTGTGGTTATCAGATATGATCTGGTTAATAAAGGAGCTGTCCACGATTTGATCAAATTGAATTTCATTCAGGCGCTGAAGAATCGTATTCACGTTTTCTATATCTGTAACTCCTTTAATATAAAGAACAGCCACCCTTGTTTTTGTCAGGCTTCCAATCTTCACTTCCTCCACGATGAGATCAGGAATAGGCAGCCTCTTCCTGACCAGATTGATGTTAGCATCAATCGATTCGACAAAGGCTTCTTTTGGCCCCACAACACTGTACTCGACTTCCGGCATACTGACGGGCCTTTTCTCAAGCGATACTGCAGAAATGACAAGAGCCTCTTGCAGTGAACCTTTTACTTCTATCACAACACAGCCCGTCAGCAGCTTATCCCTTATTTCATGAACATTATCTATAATTTCAGTATTATCAATGGGAATAGCCTGCTGCAGATCAAAAAGAGTCTGGCTTTCATTCTCTTTGATATAAGGCAAGACATATTGATGCAAGATATTAATATCTACAATTGTCTGGTAATAATGAATATAAAATGGGCTGGATTCTGAATATCTGTAGGAAACAAAATCTGTAGATTCTTTACAGCGATGAAGGAGTTCATCTATCCGCAGTTCATGCTCACTATTTTCATTCTTCCTTTGTTTATTGTCCCTATTAAACCTTTTTAATTTTGATTTAAAAAAACCCACCGGACACTCCTCCAAAACTTAACAAATCGTAGTTTTAGTATGTGCCGGCGGGTTTTTAATATTCTATTTCAATATGTTAGCTTAATTTTTACTTTTAGCGCTTTGAAAATCAATATTACCATTTAATAAAGATCTACAATTCGTTTTCTAAAGGTGCCTACATGACTCTAACCTTTAAACTTTCTGCAGCTATTATGCTTACAAATAGTAATTAAAGTATTACATTTAACCCTTACTTCGTCTCACGGTGCAATGTATGCTTCTTTAAACGTGGAGAATATTTCATTAATTCGATCCGGTCAGGATTGTTCCGCTTATTTTTGGTGGTAATATAATTCCTGTCCCCTGTTTCTGTACAAGAAAGTGTGATTGTTACTCTCATTATAAAACTCCTCCTATAGTTACTTCTTATACACTTCTGACAATTCTCTCTGCCGCCTGGCGCGCTCCTGAAATATTTCGGGCGATCGGCCCAATCTCCAATTCTGCCAGTGGTCCTGTTACATATAGATGCTGGCACCATTCAAGGGATTGACTTATGATCGGATATCCGCACTTTGCACATGGAAGGCCAAACGTTTCAATGGCTTTCTCGAGCCAGCTTCCGCCAGGTCTGGATGGCCTGAACCCGGTTGCAAAAACAATTGACTGCACCTTGACTTCCTGCGTGTCCACGGAAAGAATCAGTTCCTTGTTTTCTCCTTCCTTCACCGAAGTAACCTCTCCGTCTGCCAGCTTAATCGTTTGATTATTTTCAAGCTTCCTAAGCTTATGAAATAATTCTGAGGGCAGCGATCCCCGGTTTCTTGCCTTTTTGATTACATCTCTTCGTTCGGAATAATCCGTGATTCGCTGGTAGTTTTTTTGATATTTGGGTCCCAGCCATCCCGGATCACTGTCAAAATCACAAACCTTAAAGGGATGTCTTTTTATTAAAGTGACTTGACCTGGATAGAGTGCCGAAAGCTTGATGACTGTATGGGCAGCTGTAATCCCTCCTCCAATGACGGCAACTGGCGTCCTCAATTCAGTAAAATCTGCAGCTTCATCAAAAATATGAAACAGCTGATTTTGGGTGTTTTTAATAGAATCTGCCCATTCCGGTACATGCAGCTGGTCGTTTATGCTTAACGCCAGTACGACTTTATTGGATTTTAGACGTTCTCCTTCAGCTGTGCTTACAACCCAAAAATTGTCCTCTCTATCGAGACCTTTTACATATCCCTGATGCCAGCTGGCCCCTAACCCAAGATCATGGAGCAGTGATTGACTGTGCTCATTGAACATTTCCAGGGATGGTCTTTTATAGACCCCATAGAACTCACTTTTCTTCCATTGGTGATTTGCTGCATAACTTCTTAAGCTGAACGGATCGACATCAAGGTGATGTACAAAGGGTGAGCGCAGAAATTTCATGCCAATCCGTTCCGTACTTTTAGTCCACTTAAATAATGGCATTTCATGTGGATCAATAATGCGCAGCTTATCAGTTGATACCTTATTATTCTTTAATAAGAAGGCTGCAATGGTACTGCCCTGAATGCCGCCTCCTACAACGATCCAATCATAGATCATATGACCCTCCTGATGCAGGTTTTAATACGAAATCATTACGATTTAAAGAACAAAATTTTTTTACGATTTACTTTCGTTTAAGGAGAAATAAAAATATTTAACTTTATTCCTTTTCTTTCTTGCCCGGACACTGTCTGTTAATTCGACCCATGTTACATGTTTCAATTTATTCTCAAGCTGCCTGTTAATCATGTCTTCAATTTCATGCATGGTCATCATCAGCTGTCCAAATGAAAGGTTAAAATGTGCTGCAGCCTGCGTATGAGGTGAATGCTTCACAAGAAGAGCCATAAATTCTTCGGAAGTCGAAGCCTTTTGAGCCAGCTCTTCTTCCAGGCCAACGACAAATTCATAAATCTCCTTTTGCTTAGGAGGGATTGACTTTACAATCTCTCTTGAGATCATTTCCATAAGATGTGAATTCAAATCTTTCACCTCACCTTGCCAAGTGGAGAAACCTTACTTATTATTCATGTTATATTTCTTCATAAATCGTTCAGCACGTCCGCCGCGATCCGTGAACTTCTGAACACCAGTATAAAAGGGATGTGTGTCTGAGCTTACTTCAACTTTAATTAATGGGTATGTGTGTCCATCTTCCCACTCGATTGTTTCATTTGCAGTCTTTGTTGATCCTGTCAAAAATTTATAGCCGCTGTTCATATCTATGAATACTACTTTATGATATTCCGGGTGAATATTTTCCTTCATTTTCATTCCCTCCACATTTTATTTTACCAGCTGGATTTCTTTACTCCCGGAACTTGCCCTTTGTGAGCATATTCCCGGAAAGCGATTCGGGACATTTTAAATTTGCGGAGATATCCCCTTGGTCTGCCCGTCACCTGGCAGCGGTTTTTCAGCCGTGTCGGTGATGAGTCTCTTGGCAGTTTCCTTAGAGCCTCATAATCCCCTTTTTCTTTTAGTTCCTTTCGTAATTCTGCATACTTTAATACAAGCTCCTGGCGTTTTAATTCCTTAGCTACTTTTGACTTTTTCGCCAATGAATTCACTCCTTTCCGATGAAAATCGTAATTATTACGATTTGGATAATGCTATTTAACCACAAAAATTTTGATATTGCAACACATGTACTTCAGAACTCCTTTAAGCTGATATTAGGTATCTAATAATGTTGTATGCCTATTAATGTTGTCCGTTGATTTCCGCTCCAGGCTGCTCGCTTTCCGCGGGGCGGGCGGTGAGCCTCCTCGTCGCTGCGCGTCTGCGGGGTCTCACCTGTCCCGCTACTCCCGCAGGACTTTGAATAATCTTCCTTGAGTAAACACCGCACGAAGAAAATGCGAATGTATTTTCGAGGATCTCGCACCTTCCGCTACAATCAACTCTTTAAAATATACAAAAAGCAACAAACCTTGCGAAAATAGCCTAAATAAACAACGCAATCCCTATATTGTAACGAGTTTGATATGAAGTACAAAATATTATAAATGTCCATCAGAAAAGAGGTGGCAATTCTCACCTATTTTTTGTTTACCGTTTGAATAGGAATTCGCACCTCAATTAGCTTACCCAAGTTTCTTTCGACTCTTTAATTTTCCATTCTCCATTTTTATAATAAACTGTACTCTCTACACCGATTGCACCTTTTCCCGACTTAAATTTAGAGCCTTCGAATAATACATTGTTATTGAGTTTAAAATCAACTTTCTCAATCCTAAGATGCACACCTTCCAATGCCTGTGTGTCTGAGTTGTAATAACCTTGTTCTTCTAGTTCATCCATTGTGGCATTCATTACCTCAACCTTATATTTATCTTTAAAATAGTTTAAAATCGCTTTTTTCTGTTCCTCATTTACTCCATCAAAATTACTCATATCAAAAGCTATAAATTCCATATCGCTATTCAACTCTTTATCCTTTTGCATAATGGAGTCCAATGCAATGGTGTATATTTCTTCCAAGTGGTCCTTTGGATTTTCCCCAATGTTACAAGCAGTAAGAAGAGTTGTTAAGATAAATAGAATAGGGATAAATCTAAATTTCAATTTAATACCCCCTTTATTTATAGACGAAAGTTGTTGAAAAAGATTACAATTACCTTATTTAAATAATAGCATTTAAGCTCAATACCTTGTTAGAAAATCCCAGTCTATATAAAGTGTGTTGCAGTACAATTAAACTTACGATTCACAATAAATTTGGAGTTGTAATTAACAAAGGTTTTGGCAAGCTGCCATTGGCTTTTGTCAATTCTGCTAATGTATTCGTTAATTCAGGTTTTAATTTATTGATAAAAAATCTAAATACATAGATATATCAACAAAAATTAAAGGTTCAAATCGTATGCGATTTGAACCTTTAATTGATATACTAATTTATTTTTTGTACTCTTAAACAGAACCCGTTTCCTATATGGAATGCGTTTCTTAATTTCCATTTTATTATTTATTACTGCTCAATATCCCGTTTATTAAATCCAATAAGTCCTGCAGCCGCAAGCACCCCCGCAATTACACACAATAGAAGCAGCGGGATAAGTGTAAATTCCTCTATCGGCGCCTGCGGAATATGGCCAAAAGGAGAAATGCTGCCGATCCAGTCAGAGAATTGGAACAATCCTCCTAAATACAGCACAATAAAAGAATATAAAACATAAAGCCAAATAAAACCCGTGAATTTTGGCAGGAATCCAATCAGAAAGACAGCCAGGCTAATCATGACCAGCATGGCTGGATAATATGACAGTGCTGCCCCAAAGATCATTCCAAAGGATAAACCTCCTTCAACTGCTGCAGTTCCCGCAGACCATAGCCCAAGTGCTGCCAGCGAGATCATGAGAAATCCATTAATGACAGAAATTACGAAATAGCTGCCTAACAGTTTGGTCCGAGAAACAGCTCTGCTTAAAAGATGAACAATTCGTTCCTTCTTCTCTTCACCTCGAAGTTTATTCATGGCCATCACTGGAGGAATAGTTGCCATCAGTGAAATAACAATCATCAGCATGGGAATGAATTGTTCCACCAATGTTACCCCTTCTGTTGGCTTAAGGAGCTGCTTCATGGCTTCATTATCGGAGAAAAATGATTCCAGATCCCCTAATACTGAACCGTAAGAAGCCCCCAGGACCAACATGCCTATTGCCCATGAAATGATTCCGGTCCGCTGCAACTTTAACGCAAGGCCGATTGGACTCTGTAAAAAGCGGGATGCATATTGTTTTCCGGGCCTGGATGGCAAAAATCCGCGATCCAGATCCCGAATAGCGTTCAAATAATTCGCAACAGCAAATAGAACCATGGCTGCAGCAATCATTAAGACAATTGGCCACCAATTATTAGAATCATACACTTCCGCTTTTGTTACCCACGCGAGCGGCGAAAGCCAGGATAATGATTCATTGCTGATGTCTGTGATCGCTCTAAAAAGATAAGAAATAAGAAGAATGGCTATCGAATAACCAATTGTTCCCCGTGAACTATCTGAAGCTTGAGCAAATACGGCTGTTACACCTGCGAAAAAAATACCCGCCGCCCCTAATGCTGCACCATAAAGCAACGACCCTTCCAGATCCATGCTTTCAATTCCAAGGGCATAAAGGCCGAACCCATTAATCAGAGCCAATCCGATGCAGGCTGCCGATACTACAAGCAGTGATGCATTTAAATAGGATAGACGCCCTACTGGCAGTGAACGGAGCAATTCCAGGCGTCCATCCTCTTCATCAGCCCTGGTATGCCGCGCAACCAGCAGGATGCTCATTAAGCCGGTTACAGCAGCAGTCATTAAAAGCATTTGATGAGCTGTCATGACACCAATTGTATAATTGTTTAAATCAGCAGGACCAGTCATGGCAGTCATTGCCGGGTTGGCCATCGTTTGTGCCATAGCGTCTCTTTCCTGCTGAGAACTGTATAATCCCTTGAAGGCTGTTGGGACAATTATCGTAAAAAAGGAAAGTGCCACCACCCAAATTGGAATCCGCAAACGGTCCAGCCGGAATATAAATCTTGAAAGGAAAGCGGTTTTTGCCAAGTGATTGCCTGCCATCAGAGGACACCTCCAGTATCCTTTTCTCCTTCATAATGACGCATAAATAAATCCTCTAATGTTGGCGGAGCACTTTCCAGCCTGCTGATGCCAAATTGGCTAATATGCCTGATAACTTCATCTATTTGCATCGTATCAACCTGAAACTTCATTCCATGCTCACTTTCTTCAATGCCGTGGATGCCTTTCAGCTCATTTAGACCCGTAATCGGCTGCCTCGTGTCAACGAGCATTTGTGTCCTGGTTAAATGGCGAAGCTCACTTAAGGTCCCAGACTCAATAATCCTGCCCTGGCGGATAATACTAATACGGTCGCAAAGTTTTTCTACCTCAGATAATATATGACTGGAAAGCAGGACACTTTTCCCCTGCCTCTTAACATCCATTACACATTCCTGAAAAACCTTTTCCATCAATGGATCAAGTCCTGATGTCGGCTCATCCAGGATGAAGAGGTCAGCATCAGAGGAAAAGGCCGCAACCAGAGCAACCTTTTGCCTGTTCCCTTTAGAGTAGGTTCTGCACTTCTTGGATGGATCCAGATCAAACTTCTCTATTAACTCCTCACGTTTTGCCTTATTGGCAGTTCCGTTCAATTTTATAAATAAATCAATGACCTCTCCGCCTGTTAAGTTCGGCCATAAATTCACATCACCAGGCACATATGCCACCCTTTTATGAATGTCGACAGCATCCTGCCAGGCGTCCTTGCTGAAAATCTTTACTTCTCCATTTGTCGCCTTTAAAATTCCCAATAACACCCGGATGGTGGTTGACTTGCCCGCGCCATTGGGTCCGATGAAGCCCAGAACTTCACCTTTATCCAACTCAAGATTTACCCCATCCAATGCCGTAAATTTGCCGAATTTCTTTGTCAGGCTGGTTACTTTTAAAAGGCTCATGCTCATTCCTCCCCATTTTTATAAAAACAGCGCTTTAAAATTTCCTTATATCTGTCCCATTCGTTAAAAAGCTCGATACCGATATCCTCAAATGACTTGATTTTCGCGATTTGCAGTTCTGCGAAACCCGTCATGGTCCAATTCAGGATATTCATCGCTTTTTCAGGTTCTATCTCCTCCCGAAGCTTTGACCAGTCGATATTTTCGTAGATTCTTTTGAAGCCATCTTTTTGAATGTTTGCCAGCAGTTGATTTATATCCGATTTTACATCCTGCGCATCTTCTTCCAGCAGCGATTTTAAGAAATCAAATACAAGGGGATACTTTTTTTGAATGTTTAATTTAATGAACCCCACCTGACTGATTCTTTCAAAAATGTCCCTTTCATTCATGTCTATTTCAACATAGATTTGTTCAATAATGTTTACTGCATTCTTAATCAAAAAGAAGTACAAATCCTTTTTATTGCTGAAATAGTTGAACAATGAGCCTTTGCTTATTTGTGCATCCTTTACAATTTCATTTGTTGATGCCTTCTCATAACCGCTCTTTACAAATTCATTCATGGCTGCATTGATAATTCGTTCCTGTTTTTCTGGTTTCAAGCTGTAAAAAGTAGTATTTATTATATTGCACTCCTTTCACAATAATGACCAATATGGTCATATTAAAAATAACAAAATTGACCACTTTGGTCAATATTATTCCTTCAATCATTTTGACAAAAATTATCAATTTTTTATTCTTAGTTTTATTTGAAAATACAGGGGGGATACATGCTATTAAGGAGGTGATTAAATTGACTTTGCTTTTCTATAAAGCAATGGAGGCTTTCAAGAAGGATGCTGAAAATCAGAAAAAAGAGAAACAGCAAAAAGAAATGTTGAATGTGCAAAAGAAATAATGACATGAATCAGCTCTTTCATCCTTTTGGATGATTTTTTTTTGCAAATGCATGATAAGTTCTACTTTAGGCGATAGGCAATCACAAACAGGATTACATTGTTTGCGTAACAATCTCCAGCAATCTCTTATATTGTTCCCCGGAAACATTTTCAGATAGCCTTGCAGCAGCAATAATAGGAGCCCACTGGAAGATTTCGTCTCTTGTTAAGCCTGTATTTCTACAATAAATATGCACATACATTTCTGCTAGCTTCACCGAAGCTTCTGATAACAATAGAAATGTGCGGATGACATCAGCACGTACATCGCCAGAACTCGAATCAACCCAATCTATAATGCTTACAGTACCATCATTTAATATCGAGTAGAAGGCGGTAAATGCTTTTTAAATACTTTAACGATTTTGTCATCAAATTGATAGATTTCAGCGGTATTTCCAATAGCTATCGGATTGACTAGATTCACTTTTTTTCTCTCCTAATAATAAATAATTTTATACTTTGATTAAGGTTATTCGATTTCCCTAAATTAGAATCCTTCTTTCACAAATTTCTCCAAAGATTTGAATCCCGATAAACTTGACTATCCGAAAAAGTTACTGATATCCTTATTCCGTTGCAAAGGTCTTGTATTTTTATACTGCTGGAGGTTTATTTTGAAAAACATCCCTATTAAAAAGTTCTATTTTTATATCATATTGGCAATATGCATAGCTGCCTCCGTACTGTTTGTCCAGAACAATGATTCTTTCTATGAACGGACAATAGCTGAAGTAAAGGAAGTCCAACTTGTTCACTCTGAAGAAGTAACGGATATTTATGATAATGAAGACCGCGTATATGAACAGCGGATCATAGCAGAAATTACGAATGGAAAAGCAAAAGGACAGCATATTCTCTTAACAAATCAGTATTCGAAAGCCAAAGCCTATGACTATGAAATTCAAAGCGGCCAAAAATTATTTGTGTCCATAAAGGAGAATAAAGCGGATGCTGCAGAATTAAGCGGAGATATCCTTGATCTGAAGCGGGATCATTACATACTGCTAACAGGATGGATCTTTATCCTGATACTTCTCTTTGTCGGTAAAAAGCAAGGTCTCTTTTCCATCATCAGCCTGGCAGTTAATGCCGTGCTGCTTTCCTATGCATTAGATGTTTATCTGAAGAATCCGGAAATAAGCCTGCTGCTGATATGCAGTGCGGCAGTCATCTTATTTACCGTTACCTCCCTTCTGCTCGTAAACGGCTTTAACGAAAAAACATATGCTGCCATTATCGCTACGCTTGCGGCAACATTCTTGTCATTATTGATCACTTATCTGGTCATATGGCTAACTGGCGGGAAGGGTCTAAGATACGAAGAACTCCAATTTATAACCAGGCCCTATCAGATGGTTTTCTTAGCCGGTTTATTTATCGGCTCGTTAGGAGCGGTTATGGATGTAGCCATTACCATGTCATCTTCACTGTTTAGCTTATATGAAAAGAATAACAGCATTCCAGTGCAGGATCTTAAACGCTCTGGAATGGAAGTGGGCAAAGACATTATGGGCACCATGACGAATATCTTGTTTTTTGCTTATATCAGCGGCTCCATTCCGATGCTTATTTTGTATATAAAAAATGACTCACCGCTCGGATTCAGCCTATCCATGAACCTTTCATTGGAATTAGCCCGGGCACTTGCCGGAGGAATCGGAATCGTGATCACCATTCCGATTGGCCTGTATACTGCCATATATTTCATTAATAGAAAGAGGGCACCCAAATGAATGCAATTCTAGTGCTGGCAGCCATATTATTTATTCTGATGACCCTTATAGGCGGAAAAAAAGGAGCCAGATCATTTTTTGCGATCTTCCTCAACTTCGGAGTGATTATTTTTGTCCTTTTCTTCATGAACGATCCAAACATCAATCCAATTATCGTTACATTAATTGCCTGTGCCTTCATTGGCTGTATCAATCTATTTTTTATAAATGAAGTGAACATTAAAACGACAACCGCATTTCTGGCTTCTATCATTACTACGGTCGTTCTCATTGTGTTCATTGTCATCATTGCAGAAAAGGCCATGATTCAGGGATTTGGTGAAGAGGAAATAGAAGAGTTAAGCATATTTTCGCTTTATATTGGGGTTGATTTTGTTAAAGTGACAGCGTCTGTCATCATCATGAGTACTATCGGAGCCATAACGGACGCTGCCATGGCCATCTCTTCCCCCATGAGGGAAATTCATTATCATCACCCAGACATTAGCAGAAAAGAATTGTTCCAGGCTGGCATCAGCATCGGTAAGGATATTCTCGGAACAAGCACCAACACGTTATTTTTCGCCTTCTTTGGCGGATATTTAGCACTGCTTATATGGTTTAAAGACCTATCTTATTCACCAGGTGAAATTATCAATTCCAAGATTTTCAGCGGCGAGATGATTACGATCTTCTGTGCAGGAATTGGGGTAACAATGGTGATTCCTATTACTTCGTGGATTACCGCACTGTATTTAGTGAAAAGAGGAAACTCTGCTGATTCCTCTGAATAGGCCTTGAAGCTCAACTGCAGTCCCAGTGAATGACTGCAGTTGAATATTGCTGGGCAAACCCATAACTGGAGTAAAATTTTTCTGATTTCTTGCTACTGCTTTTTATGTATCAGCATCTTCCTATTTGTTACAAGCGGGGGCTGTTCGAGCCATTTTTGCTTTACCACTATATCAAAGGTATCCTTTGCATAAAGCATGACTTCTGCAATGATCTTACTATATTGAGATGTTAGATCAGTTCTCATGGACACTGACATGGCATGTGAAATTAAGCTAATGTCTACGGAATTCAAAACATTGATCATTGAAAAAATAAGTTTATCTGAGAAAGGTGATACAATCGATTCTGTTACTTCCATTCCGACAGTCACGGTTCCAAGAAGCTCTTCCTCCATTAATAAGTTATTGAAAAAGGATATCTGTTTTTCGCTGATCGTTTTTCCTTTCATGATATGCTTCTTTAATTCTTTATCTTTAACCACTTGAGCAAACGCAAGCATGATGAGTACTGAAAAGTAATTTCGTTCAATGTTGAAGAAGATTTCCGATAATTCAATTGCATTCAAGGGACGCTTAGTCCCTATGATTCCTGTAAGAAAGGATTCTTTTTGAACATATTCAATTTCTTTAGGATAGTTCATTTTTGGAGGGCGATCATAAATGCCCTTAGACAGCATCATCTTGACAGCTTTACCAAACATTTCAGTTGAGGTATGTATACATTCTGTAAAAAAATCCAGTACATCAAGACGAACATTATTTGATGCAGTATAGCTGAAGTTAATCATTCCCAATCGATTCATCATATAAATGTAGCTTAAGGTGAACACATCATTAAATAATGGAGGGGCTGACAGATTGATATCCCCTTCTGAAAAAGCTGCTGGCACTGGAAAATTTTCTGCAAGGAAGATTTTTTTTATCTTATCTAATCTCCCTTGCGAAATGTTCAATGACTCTTCTGCTAATGGAATGATTTCCTCATCTTGAAGATGGTGTAAAAAATACTTAAGAAAACAGGAACTCATGCTTTCTTGTAAGTAAACACCCCAAAGACCTCCAATTTCTGTGCAAGACAGTTCAATATTTACCTTCTTACTCTCGAATCCCACAGATAACCCCCCTACAATGTTTTTGTAGGTTTAGTATTTCATAAAGGCTTACAAAAAAAACCATATTTTATAAAGTAAAGTACCCCATGACTATGACCATTACTTTTATCAAACAGCTGCTGTTCAGCATCTTAACCTAACTCACAAATAGATTTTTTAGGATAATTTATCCATTTTTACATATATTGGTATTTTATTTCAGATGTCGTCAATACTAATTACCAGAAAAATGAGGTGAACGTATGCATTGCATCCTTGTTATACTGGTCATTATCTTTGCTTATTTTAGAGGAGACTGGAAAAGTTGGGAAAGTTATTATCCGACCATGCTTTATATATCCGTGGCTTCTTTCATTTATGAGTTTATTTCACATAGCCATTTTCACTTATGGGAACTTGAAAAAGGTCTTTTAAATCTAATGGGAGTTCATCTATTGCATAATATAGTGATCAATCCTTTAATGGGGTTTGTGTTTTTATCTAAGTTTCCCAGCCAGTTTAAAGATCAAATCTTCTATTACGCAAAATGGATTGTCTTGTTTTGGGCTGCTGAATGGCTCGCATCACGATTTAGTTTCATAAGCTACCATAATGGATGGAATATTTGGTGGTCTTTTTTATTTGTCGTCATTATGTTTCCTATGATCCGACTGCACTATATCCATAAACTGCGGGCATTAATTCTTTCGGTTCCGATTGCAGCCCTTTATTTATTTATCTTTGATTACCTATAAATAACGTACCGAGGGATGCCGGTCAAAAGCATAGCCTTTGAAAATGACACTTGAACGCAAAAGTTATAAATTGTGACAAGAAGCTCCCTAAGCGGAGTTTTTCCCCTTAACCTGCTTTAGCGTCGCCACTATAAGGAAGCTGACAATTACTAATAGAAGCCAGGAACTCACCTTCCCCAGATGAACGAGACTCCATGCATCGGTCTGATTGGGATACTCCCACGCCCCAAAGAATGTTGCGATATTTTCCGCTATCCATATGAAGAATCCGATAAGCACAAAAGATAGTGCAAGCGGCATACGGTACAGGATACCGCCTACCTCGTAACTGACCCAGGATCTCCAAAAAACGACCAGAACCATTCCGGAGAGCCACCAGCGGATATCGATCCAATAATGGTGGGTGAAAAAATTCAGATAAATAGCAGCGGCAAGAGGCACTACTGCGAGAAATGGCGGCCACTTGACCAGGTCAACCTTGAGCCTCCTCCATGCCTGGCACAGATAACTTGCTACACTGGCATACATGAAGCCGCTGTACAAAGGAACCCCAAAAAATTTGGAATAACCCTCCTCCGGATAAGCCCATGAGCCCATATGTACCTTAAATAGTTCAAGTGCAAGGCCGATAATGTGGAACAAGGTAATAACCTTCAATTCATCCTTTGTTTCAAGTCCTGATTTCACCATCGCCCACTGCATCAGAAGACAGATGATCAGCAGCCAGTCATACCGCGGCAGAATGGGCAGCGGCAGAAATTTGGTCAAAGCTAAAGAAGCAAAAATGACAACAGGAAACAAACAGGACAAAGCCTGCTCCCAGCCGAAACGAAAAAGCTGCTTTAGGAATCTCGTCGGCTGGGCTTCTAATTTTCGAATAGTCAAATGCATTCTAATCCCTCCCTTTTAGGACAGGTTCTTCGTCCGTCTGGGACAAGGAACCTGTCCCCTAATCCCGCTTATTCATCACTTCGATATTCCAGGATATCTCCAGGCTGGCAGTCCAATGCCTTGCAAATGGCCTCCAAAGTTGAAAAACGGATCGCTTTCGCCTTTCCATTTTTCAAAATAGAGAGGTTTGCCATGGTGATTCCTACCCTCTCTGAGAGTTCTGTTACACTCATTTTCCTTTTTGCCAGCATCACATCAACATTTATAATAATAGCCATGTTCTCACCTCAGACCGTTAAATCATTTTCTGATTTGATATCAATTGCTTCTTGCAAAAGCTTCTGCAGAACTGCCGCAAAGACTGCGATAACCATTGAAGCAAAAGGAACCAGCAAGCCAACAAAAATGACACCCGGGGCATCGTCTAATTCTGCAAAAATATAGAATACCGGCAGTACCAGTACATGCAAACCGGCGATGGTGATGGCACAGTATTTAATTTTCTTTAAAGCTATGACGGATAAATCAGAGAAAGCTTTATTTTTGTCAATATAGCGCAAAAGTTTGAACGCCTGATACAGAGCAAAGTAAAAAGGAATCGTTGAAGCATAAAACACGATGTAAACCCAATATTTAAGGAAAGCAAACTTCGGCAGCAATTCACCTGCAACTCGCCCCAGTTCAGGGACCAAAAAAATACACAGAACTAAAATGGGGACTCCTAAAAGAAAAACGGCTATTTTTAAAAACAATGTTGTTACTTTTTCCATAAAAAACACCTCACTTGTTATTTTCAGTTTGATTTTAATCTATTATTTATCGTTTTTCAATAAATAATTAATGTTTTTTATTATTTTTTTATTGAAGGAAAGATAATCCTCATTCTGAAATACTAAAGGAATGGTCTTCATTCTCATAAAAAATTAATCAAAATCAGGAGGTCTAAAGCTTTTATTCTTACGTGGCACATTCTTTTTTTCATCAAAAAACCCGGCCCACTCAGGCCAGGCTTTCACGTTTCTATTCTACACTTTGCTTAACCTCTCGATCGTCCTTGCCAGTAAAGCCGTTCGCTTCGGAAACGTTTTTAAATCGATATACTCATCTGTCTCACTGTGGGAAAATTCTCCGAGCGGCCCCATGCCGTCCACGGTTGGGACGCCTTCAGTGGAAGTATACGCTGCGTCCGAACCTCCGCCCGTGCTGACTTCCCTAATAGACATTCCTAGTTCTTCCCCTGCAGCCTTTATTTCCTCAATCAATTTATCCGTTCCTGCGACTTTTTCCATTGGCGGTCGTCCAATTTTGCCTGATAAGCTCGTTTCTGTTCCCTGCACTTCCTCCTCCTCTGCAATTTCTGTGATTTTTGCCGTAATCTCCTTTGCCTGTTCCATATTCTTCACTCGAACATCCACTTGCGCTTCTGCATCTGGGGCGACGGTATTAGAAGAGATGCCGCCGTCAATTAAGCCCACATTGACTGACAAGCCTCTCTCGTAATCATTTAAATCATGAAGTTTAACTACTTTATGTGCCAGTTCATCGATGGCGCTTCGTCCTCTTTCGGGTTCAACCCCGGCATGGGCACTTTTTCCTTTAACATCAAAGATAAATCTGCCAATTCCCTTTCGTTCTGTGACTATGCCGTCATCTGGCCTGCCGGATTCAACGACAAGTGAGAATTTTTTGCCTATCGACGCCTCTTTAATAATGGCTTTTGATTTTCGTGATCCGATTTCTTCATCACTATTAAAAATGACATGAACGTTTTTATAAGCGTCCGAACCTTTTTCTTTAAGTGCTTTCAATGCATATAAAACAGACACATGGCTTGCTTTTTCATCACTCACTCCAGGGCCATAGGCCTTATCCCCGATCATTTTGAATGGGCGTTTTTCTGCTTCGCCTTCCGGAAATACGGTATCCATATGGGCGATAATAATAATATTGGGGTCACTATCCTTTTCCGCTTTTATCTCCAGATGGTCCCCATACTCTGATTCACGGTGAACAAGTACATCCATATCCAATTCCTCAAATTCCTTTCTCAAAACAGTGCCAACCTTGTCCACTCCTTCTTTATGATAAGAGCCGCTGTCTATATTCACCAATTCCTCGAGCAGGTTCATCATTTCAGGCATTTTATCTTCCAAATAGACTTCATATTGATTCAACGAAATCACTCCTTGTTAATTAATCACGGGTTATGCTTTGTTAATTCCAATGGCTGATCCTGGCCTGCTTGAATCAGCAGCACCATGAAGTATTCCTGTTTTGTGATCCATGAGGATGGCCTGGACATTGCCAATGGGCCTGTCTGTATCATCAAACTGAAATCCCATTTGACGGAGCTTGTCAATTTCACTTTGGCCAATGCCCTGCTCAGACCAGACATCCGGTCCCACACTGTTATAAATCCTGGGTTCTTCGATTGCAGCTTTTACATCCATTTCAAAATCGAGAATATGACTGATAACTTGTGAAACTGATGCAACAATAGTTGGACCGCCAGGAGAGCCCAGCGTTAAAACAGGCACCCCATCCTTGAATACTATAGCAGGTACTTTTGCGCTGACCGGCTGTTTATTTGGTGCCAGGCTATTGATATGGTCCGGTTCCGGGGTAAAATCGGTCAAATCATTGTTCATCAAAAATCCGTAACCTGGTACCATGATGCCTGAGCCCATAATATGCTCATTCGAAGACGTGCATGCAGCAATGTTCCCCCATCTGTCAGCTACGGTAAAATGCGTAGTATCTTTTCCTGTTTGATGCACTTTTACTTCTCCCCTGGGACGATCGCTGCCCTGGAACTTCCAGGGATTGCCGCAGTCAATTTCCGGATTTCTCGATTTCCAGTCGATCATTCCCCGCCGTTCTTCTAAATACTCTTCTTGAAGCAGACCTTCAACCGGAATTTCAGAAAAATTAGGATCTCCCATATAAGCCAGCTTATCAGTGAATGCCAATCTCATTGCCTCTGAGAATAAATAATACTTTTCCCAGGAAGATACTCCATACCTGTTAAGCTCAAACCCTTCCAGAATCCCTAAAATCTGCAGCAGTGAAATTCCCCCGCCATTAGGTGGTCCTGGAACGGCAATTTCATAGTCTCTGTAGGTTCCCATCACCGGTTCTTCTATCGGAGCCCGATAGTTTTGCAGATCCTCATTCGTCATAATACCGCCCTGCTCTTTAAGTGTCTTGATGATAGCATCTGCAATTTCACCTTCATAAAGCGCTTGTATTCCTTTCTTTTGCAGAATTCTAAGAGTCTTTGCCAGGTCTTTGTTTTGAACCCAGTCTCCTTTCACTAAAGGAACTCCTTCCGGCATAAAAAACTTCTTTGCTTCTTCTCCCAATCTGATATGAAGAATTTCGATGACTTCGTCCCATTGCCAGTTCACCCGAAAACCTTCTGCAGCCAGTTTAACGGCAGGCTCAATCAGATCCTCCAGCGGCTTTGTCCCAAACTTTTGATGTCCTTCATCCATAGCTTTCATGATCCCTGGAATCCCTACTGACTTGGGATCAATGGTTTGCTGAAAGTAAGGAGTAATCTCTCCTTTTTTATTTAAGAACTGATCTTTATCTGCCCCTGAAGGGGTCTTTGAATGACCGTTGATCACCTTCGTCTTTTTTGTTTTCTGATCATAATACACGATATATCCGCTTGCTCCAATGCCAGTGTTAAACACTTCAACCACACTAAGAGCAAATTGGATTGCGACCAGGGCATCCATGGCGTTGCCGCCGTTTCTTAAGATTTCGGCACCAGCTTTTGTTGCTTCATGAACCGCCGAAGCAGCCATCCCATGAGTGCCAGTCGCCTTCTGCCGCTTGTCCTCGGTGTCTCTTGCCATATGCCTGGTATCTACCTTATCCATTGATATCCCTCCTATGGGGTACAGCCAAAATCTCATTCATATATCTTAAAAGCTTTTCATTTCTTGTACCCGGCTAAAAATAGCTGAAACATACAAAAAAAGGCACCTTACCTTAAGCCATTTAGATGACTTAAGATCCGGGCACCTGTTATAAATGGATCTTTTATTTGAATTTATAATTCTACTCAAAAAAACTCATCCTAAAAAATAAAAATCCAACTCAAACCTTTGAGTCAGATTTCTACCTTTGTGGAGAACCTGGAGCATAGTAATAGGGAGGAACTTTGAGCCATCCCCTTTTCCTCATCAAGGTTTTTACAGTTGCTCCTATTGCTGTCCATTCTAAAAAGAATTCAGTCCACATGAGCCCTACATCATTTCGGACAGCATCAACCTGGCCCGTTGCACATGCTTGTGAACATATTACTAATTTGAATGCGACGCCATTGGCAATTTCATCATCCGTTAACTTAACTCCCAAAGGAATATCCTTCGGGTTTGAATTTGGTTTTGAAGATGTTACGTCAGGTAAAGGAATCCCTTCGTTTTTCATGAATTTGCTTAATCTTTTTACTTGCGCTTCACATACCTTTACTACATCTGTAAGCATTTCCCGCACTTCATCATCTGTAGTTGTGTTTAAGCTCATTTCTTCATACCGGATAAATTCTTCTACCAGGGTTAAATACTTCCACAAGTCTCCGACTTCAATCACATGCAGCGGAGATTTCGGTTCATTAGTATTATCAAATGAAATTCTGAGCATATTAAAGATTGCTTCTAATGGGTTAGGCATCTTTTGACCTCCTTACTTTTATATGTTGTCTATTGGTGGAAAGAAAATACAAAAAAGCAATTGAAAATAAGTAAAAAGAATGGGGGCGCAGCCATGGCGTTTGAAAAAGGACTGGCCAAGTCTGAACAAGCATACGAACAATATACGGAGATAAGCACAGCATTCGCGGATATAGTGAAAAACGAATTTATTACTACGGGGCAATGGTGGGCTGGTCTTGCTTTGTTTATCATTCCCTGGCTGATATGGTTTAAGTATAGGAAGAAGGACAGCACCGGGCGTCTTCTCTTAGCTGGCTTATTAGTCATCATAATGTCTCTTATTATCGATTTAGCTGCGTTATCTATGGGATTATGGTCATACCCTATGATCATTATTCCACTGGCACCATTTTTATTTTTGCCATATCACTTTTCATTAGCTCCAGTCGGAGTAATGTTTGCCCTTCAAATAATGCCTAAAATGAATAGCTTCTTTAAAGGAATACTCTTCTCTGCCATTGGAGCTTTTGGAGGGATGAATTTCTTTGATGCCATCGACTTTTATAACCCAAAAAACTGGTCTACTTTATATGACTTTGTCATCTTCCTCACTCTTTACTACAGTGGGTATTGGATAACGAGAATGGAGAGTTTTCATGGTCTGGAAAAAGGATCAGGAAAAGAATAAAAGACTTTCTTTTTATAGAGAAAGTATTTTGGGCATACAAATCACAGCTGCTGTTTTACATCCAGTATTGCTGCCTTTTCCCCTGCCGATTCTCCAAATGAAGCAAGGCTATCGGCAATCAGAAATTGGGCAGAGTAGTAAGTAGTCATAATAAACACATCTGAATAAACAATATCTGAAACAAACATATTCCATGAAAGGATTGAATCCGAGATAACAAACAAAATGCTTCCGGCAATGGCCCGCTTGTTCCCGGTTAGTATGGCTGATAAGGCCATTAATGAAATGACAAGCATGTAGGCCATAACCGGGATCACTAATGCATCATTTCCTCCTTCAGATAAGGAAGCAATCAGCTGGCTGCCAATAATCAAAGAATAGAAACCTATCGGGATGATGGCTGAAAGGCGCAGCTTTGACATCCGAGACATTTTCAAAAATCCAGTCAAATAAAAAAGATGCCCTACAAGGAAAGCACCAAGACCTGCAACAAACGAAACAGCAATGAATCCATCACCAAGCATGCAGAAAAACAGGCCAATAACGACAAAACGCAATGCCGGCTCTGGGCTGGCAGGGAGTCTTCGGAATGCATAAAAAATAATGAGCACCATAGGAATCAGCTTAAAGATAATTTTGATTGCCTGAGGCTCATGCGGAACAATGAAAATATAGAAGATAGCCGTCAGTAGAATTAAAATAGTAATCAGCATTTTTTTCAATAGAAATCCATCTCCCTGTGTCCGAATGAAAGTTGCTATTTGTTTAAAAGGTTTTAAACCCTTTCCAGCTTTTTAAAAGGCTTTGGCGGAAATTGAACGCGGATTTCATCGCCTGGCTTCACTTCTCCGCTCTCCAGCACGATACCCATTATACCAGCCTTTCTAATGAGTTTTCCATTTTCATCCTTCTCTATTACTGCATGTAAAAGCCCAGGCTGAAATTGATCGATTTGAGCACAGGGATTGCGCAATCCTGTTATCCTGATAACAGCAGATTGCCCCAAAAAAAGGATTGTGTTTACAGGCAATTCAAGAAGATTGATTCCGGAAGTTGTAATATTTTCACCCATTTGGCCTGGTTCAATAGGGAAACGGTCTGCTAACTCCTGAAATAACTCACTGTGGATTAAATGAACCTGTCTTAGATTCGGCTGGTCAGGGTTTTGTTTCACTCTGGACCGGTGTTTAACTTTTGAACCAAAATGGGCATCTCCTTCAACCCCTAAACTCTTCACCAGTTTTATGATATTTTGATTTTTTTTACTGAAAGTATGCTTTTGGCTTAAGCTAACCGCTATGACTGTACCCACTAGTGAAAATTTCTTTATGTCATCCTGCATTTATTCCACACACCTTTTTTTCTTTAGTCTCCTGTTAGTTATTTATTCCATAAAGAATTAATTAGTCCTTCACTCCATCAACATTGTTTGATAAACGATAAGTTAATGATTAATCCTTGCTCAATATCCTTTTATAATCACACATATAAAAATAAGAAATTTGGAAATATAGACATAACTAACTCGCAGCTAAAAGGGGTTCATTTGCCATGGAGGAAAACCGGCTAAAAGAATTTGATCATATTGTCAAAATGGGTAAAGAGGGACAAAAAGCTTTAAATGATTACTGGTTGGAATTTAGCATTTACACTTCTTTTGAATACTGGTTTATGGTTATGCTATTTATTGTTCCTTTACTTGTGTTATTTTTCAAAATTGATAAAAGGAAATTATTTTTTATAGGATTTTATGGTTATAGTATTCATATGCTTTTTGGCTATATCGACTTGTACAATAAAAATGCCGGGCTGCTGAATTATCCTTTTCCAATGATTCCAATGATTCCAGGTATATCCCTTGACTCAAGTTTCGTTCCTGTTACATTTATGCTTGTTTATCAATGGACATTGAATCATAAAAAAAATTACTACGTGTATACTGTGCTGACTTCTGCGGTTTTAGCATTTGTTTTTAAGCCTCTTCTTATAGGTCTCGGTCTTTTCAAGTTATATGGAGGCACGAATTATTTTTTTCTTTTTGCATGTTACCTAATCGTAATTATATTAGCTAAGGTGATAACGGACGTTTTTTTATGGACAGAGCGTAAATTTAGTAATCATGATCATTCACATTAAACGTGGAATGCCGGTTGTGCAATAATACCTGTTGCCTTTTTGTGACTTTGCATGGAGTAAGATTTGCATAAAAAAATGCTGCCTTAATGGCAGCATTTTTTAAGGGAGATAGTAAGACGGTTTGCAGAACATCATCAACCTTCCAACTCAGATAAGTTCCGATTACTCTTTAATCGATCCAATATTTTAATAAACCCGACAAATCCTCTTATAGTGAATAAAGTAAAATTCACACTGCCAAATGTATGGAAAATGGACCATTTCCTCCACCTAAATAGTCTCGTGTTTCTTTCAAAGAACCATTGGGCAATGCTCATTGGCACACTGAACAGCAAGCTTTTGAGAAGAATATTTCCTAACTTGTCATTGTAAGAAATTTTAACCCAAATCACACTTAAAAGCGGGAAGAACAAAATATCATAAATCAGATTCGTTTTAAAAATTCTTGAAAAAGGGCGGACTGGATATTCTACTCTTTTTGTTCCGACAACATAGGCATCAATCAGAGTGGCAAGAACCCCTTTCGAGAAAAAAATAACTAATGTCTCCCTCATTTTCTTCCCTTTAAACAAAAACGGAACTGAACAAATGCACAATCCGAGAAGCAGGTTTAATAATTTTTTCTCCATTGAAGACCAGCCTTTCTATTACAGATAATACTAAATTCACCCATTTTGAATTTATTTATTCTTGAACCTGTTAATTCTATTTTGCACCTAAGCTTTTATAAAAAAATAAAGCTGCCATTTGGCAGCCGGATCCATTATCATATAGTTTTATTCATTTTAATGATGGTGATGATGTTCATAGCCATGTTCTTCTGCATACTTACGGAAATTTTCCAGGTCCTGCATTCCTGTCGAAGTGCCGTCAAGGGCTTGATTCATACGCTCTAACAGCACTGTTCTCAGCTTTGGATGGTAGCCGAAGTATTCAGCAATATTTATGGATATATGTGGATAGCTTTCTTTAAACTGTTCGGCCATTTTATTCATTCTTTCCATTAAGATGCCAGTAAATAAGAAATATGGCAGCATGATGATTCTTTTTGCGCCCAGCTTAATGCAGCGCTCCATTCCATCCTTTACGGTTGGCGTAGTGACCCCCATGAAGGCACATTCAACAGCTGATACATTTAACTTTTCCCACAGCAATCTGCTGATCTTATAAAAATCAGCATTGGCATATGGATCGCTGCCGCCTCGTCCGATTAATAGTATGGCTGTATCTTCATGCGTCTGATTTACATCAAAGCCGGTTTCGGCAAGTCTTGTTTTTAATATTTCAAGAACCTCATCATGAACCCCTATCGTCTGTCCATAGGTAAACTGAATATCCGGGAAGTGCTCTTTGGCATGTTCAATTTCTGCTGGAATGTGCAGCTTGGAGTGTCCGGCATGCAATAGGATGATGGGAATGACATGGATTTCATCTGCCCCTTTTTCAGCACAAAGCTGAATTCCATCTTCGATATTGGGGGATGCAAATTCTAAGAAGCAGGTTTCTACCAAGAGGGCTGGGTCAATATAGTCTCTCATTTGATCGACGAATTGGCGGACTTCGTGATTCCCTGCCTCCATCCTGCTGCCATGGCCGACAAATAGGACAGCTTTTTTCATTGTTCCTTTTCCTTTCTTGTATTTATCGATTCCTTTTATGCGGTTTTCATTGCGTTTGCGTTCGCCGTGTTCCATGGAGTAAATGATTGACTCTTCCTTCACTGCTTCATGAACAATATCGCGGGCTGTTTCTTCCTGCTGGACTGAATACCAGGTTCCTTTTGGGTAATCAATGACGACGCATTTGTCTTTGCAGCGGCCGTTGCAGCGGGTACGCGATGTATGAATATGCTCGTCCAGCCGGTTTTTCCGGATTTCATCACGTATTTGCTGTGTGACTTCTTCTGCGCCTGCACCCATACAGGTTGCGCCGTTGCAGATGAGCAGGTGACGCTGCATTTGTGTTAGGTTCCAGGTTGTCATTAGGTGACCTCCCTCTATTAATTTTGATACTCTATCTTGAAATCTTGTTTAGGCTTAGTATTAAGCCCGTTGCTTTCCGCTGCGGGCACTTGCTTTCCGTGGGGCGTGCGGTGAGCCTCCTCGGCTTCGCCTGTGGGGTCTCACCTGTCCCGCTGCTCCCACAGGAGTCAAGTGCCCTCCGCTCCAATCAACTCAGCGGTTATATTTAAATAACCGTTCAAAAGCAACAAAGTTCTCATAAACACCCAAATGTTAAAAAGCCTCCGGATAGAAACCCTTGGCCAAAACCTCAAGCGCTTCCCCGACACGAACCCCTTCAGAAGCTGCCGACAGCGGGAGGACGACAAAGCGTTCGTTTTGTACGGCAGGTGTCTGGCTTAATGCAGGGTCCTTTTTAAGGAATTCTATTTTTTGTTCGGCAGTTGTTGAGCCATAATCTATCACTACGATGACATCAGGCTGGCGATCTACTGCGTCTTCTTTTGAGACGGTGGCCCAGTTTCCTTTTACATCACCAAAGACATTGTGCCCGCCTGCCATTGTGACAAGTGTGTTCATGAAGTTTTGTGTGGCCGTGAACACGTCTGTTTCGCCGCTGTCGTAAACCAGCACATCTAATGGCTCTTTTACTTCGGGCAATTGGGATGTAATGGCATCAATTTCTTGATTCATTTCGTTAATTAGTTTTTCACCGCGTTCTTCCACACGGAAAATTTTTGCGATATTGCGGATGTCACTATAGATATCTTCCAGGGTTGGTGCCACTTTCACAGATGAAGATTGTAAGTAGCTGTTAATGCCTAATTCCTTTAGTTCTTCACGTGTTGCAATGTTTTTCTCATTGAAGGCACTTTCCCAGCCGCCATATAGAAAGTCTGCTTCTGATGAGATGACTTGCTCTTTTGATGGATATTGCTCTGCCAATACTGGTACTTTGCCGTATGCCTCCTGTAATGGCTCATAAATTTCGTTATCCAAGAATGCAGTACCAGCCATTGAATCTTCTAAGCCAAGTGCCAGCATGATTTCTGTCACATGCTGATTCAATGATATCGCACGCTTTGGCGCTTCTTCGTATTCATTCACAAAGCCTTCATTTTCAATAACCACTTTCTCCGTCTGCTCCGCTTGTTCACTTTTCACCTTTGCTGTGTTTGCTTCCTCTGCTGAGCATGCGGCCAATAATAATGCGGCCGCTAAAACCAGGAAAGCCCAAATTCTGCTGCTTTTCATTTTCATAGGTCCCTCAATTCACGTTAATAGTTTGTGTGAAAAAACAGATGAAGTTTTTTGGTAAATGGATTTTTCGAAACACCGGCCTGCATATGGAAGACTTCCTTCAATGTCTCTTCTGTCAGGACTTGCTCCGGTGTTCCCGACATATAAAGAGCTCCATCGTTCATGACAAGGAGTTCATCGCAATACCCGGCGGCCAGGTTTAAATCATGAAGGGCAGCCACAATGGTGATCGGCAGATCCTTTACTAAATCCATTAATTGATATTGATGTTCAATATCCAGATGATTGGTCGGTTCATCCAGAATTAATATGTTTGCCTGCTGTGCCAGGGCGCGTGCGAGCATCACCCGTTTCTTCTCTCCGCCGGATAATTGGTTAAACATGCGGTTTTCCAAGTGAAGCACATTTGCGAGCATCATGCTTTCTTCCACAATGGCAAAGTCCTCCTGGTTATCAGCGGCAAGCCATTTTTTGTAGGGCGTCCGCCCCATCATGACCAAATCTTTTACTGTAAAATCGAAGAGTACCGGTGTTTCCTGACTGACAGCAGCTAACTCCTGAGCAAGCTTTTTCTGCGGAAGATCGAGAATATCTTTTTCATATAACGTCACGAAACCGCTCGTTTGTTTTAAATGACGATAAATGATTTTTAGCATCGTCGATTTTCCGCTTCCATTCGGTCCAATGATTCCAACGAATTTTCCCTGTTCCACAGAAAAAGTGATATTATTTAAAATTTGCTTGTCCGGCACTGAAAAGGACATATTTTTGACCTGGAGCATCCTTACTCACCGTCCCCAAAAGAATAACGCTTTCGCCTAAGCATCCAGATAAAGAATGGGCATCCGCAAATAGCGGTAATAATCCCGATTGGCATTTCTTCAGGCGCCAGCACCATACGGGCGGCCATATCCGCCCAAACTAAGAAAATGGCACCGATCAGTGCGCTTATCGGCAGAACCAGTTTGTAATTAGACCCCACCAGCATCCGCACGATGTGAGGAATAATCAGCCCGACGAAGCCAATGCTTCCGCTGACCGCGACGACCACACCGGTCAGAAGGGATACAAAGAGAATGATAAAGATTCGAAACCGGTCCAGATTAACGCCAAGTGTCGCGGCCGTTTCCTCTCCAAGCAATAAAGCATTAAGCTGCCGATAATTCATGAGCAGCAGAATAAAAACGAGCAGCAGTGAAAAAAACGGGATGCCAAGATTGGACCATTTCGCCCCCGCCAGACTGCCGAGCATCCAATGCATGACAGCTTGAATGCCGCCCTGCTGCTTGGACATCATCAGCATAAAATTGGTAATGGCGGATAACACCATCGAAACCGCAATCCCTGCCAAAAGCAGACGAATGACCGATATGCGTCCATTGACGCGTGCTAAAAAAAACACAATCATGACCGCAAAAATGGCGCCTAAGAATGCGGCTAGGGAAATGGCATAGACGCCCAGCACGCTGAATGCACCAAGTAAAATAACAGATGCAGCTCCAACAGATGCACCGGAAGATACACCCAGAATGTAGGGATCTGCGATTGAATTCTTTACTAATGCTTGAATGGCTGCCCCGCAAATGGCAAGTGCGGCACCTACTATGGCCGCAAGTACAATACGGGGGAATCGTATATCCCAAATAATAACTGCCTGTGCCTTAGAAGCATCGGTTTCTATGAATATACCCAGCTTGGAGAACAGCACTTCCCAAATAAGGCGCGGGGTAATGTCCACAGATCCCACCATCACTGCAAAAGTCATGGAAGCAAGCAGCCCCGCCCCCAGTGCAGCCAACAGTAATGCAAACCGTCCCCTTGTCATATATGCTTCACAGGCTCCCAGCTGATGATTGCCGCATGGAAAGGATAACGGTACACATACCCGCCATCCTCTTTGGAAATAAATCGTTCCAATGAAGCTTCCACATGTGCCTGCTCAAACCGGGGAGATAAGATTTTCTTGCTCCCGGCATCAAGTAACTGCTGCCATGTATCATAACGATGCTCCCGCTCAAGCTTTATTATTTCACAATCTGCATAAATGCCTATCTGGTACAGCATGTTGACGATCATGATATAATCCCTGCGCGGGTATTTAATGTCATAGCCAAACTGCTCATCCAACAGAACGTAATGCGGCTGAATAGGACCGGTCGTTAAGCCGATTATGGCACGCTTTTTTGCGAGCCTGTTCATTTTTTTCAGCGCTTCATTCATTTCATACATTCGATAAAAGCAGTTTACCCCCACCACGACATCATGCGGCTCCAATGGTGCTTCTTCCCATTTACTGTGGACAAACTGGATGGAGGCCTCCTCTTCAAAATACTGCTTTAAGTAAGCGAGCACGCTCTTTGAACCATCCACCAGCGTTAAACTTCTGACATCCTGGCTGAGCGGAAAAGTATAATTGCCCCATCCCGGACCGAATTCAATACAGCTTGAGTCTTCCGGGATATGCTTCTTCATTTTTTCGTAGATCCTTTTGGCATACTCATCTGTCTGCTTGTATTTCTTTTTCTTCATGGACTGCATCCAAAAGGCTTCCTCCAGTCCATCATCTGCCATTCGCTCCGGCATCCTGCCATGCCAATCCAGCATGCCTTCCTTCCAGAGCTTCTCAAAATCGTATTGCAAAGGGGATTCTTTTATCATTGAAATTCTCCTCAATTTCCAAAACCTAACTAGATGCAGGATCCTAAATACTCGGGAGGGCTGCTTAAAACTCCAGCCCCTTCATGGCTTTAACATCCTGTTCGGCATAATAATGTTTGGTGGCATCAATGGTAGACACTAAATCGGCTAATTCGAGAATGGCAGGATGTGCAGAACGCCCTGTGATCACCAAATGCATCGTTTTGGGACGGTTTTGAATGGCCTCCAGCACCTCAGCTAATGGCAGCACATCATCAATGGGAAAACGTGTGATGGCCAGGGCATTATTCAGTTCGTCCAGTACTAATACATCTGTTGTTTCATCTTTTAATTCTTCTTTTACCGTCTGCCAGGCTTTTGCAAGTGCTTCACGATGCTCCTCCGGTGTTTTCGTCCAGGTAAACCCGATTCCCAGCTGCACAGTTTCAACACCCAGTTTCCTGAGGGCCAGCTGTTCACCATATGTACGTTTCGGTGATTTAATAAATTGATAGTATTTTACCTTCATGCCCCGGCCAATTGCCCTTAATGCGACACCAAGCGAGGCGGTTGTTTTTCCTTTGCCATCGCCTGTATAAACCAGCAGCATCCCTTTTTGTGCCATAGACCATACCTCCTTAAAGCCACGTAGTCTTTTCAGCAAATGGGGTACGCTTTTTCTCGGAAGCAATTTCTTCTGCCGGGTAGCCGATGCATAGCGTTCCCACTAATTGCTCCTGCTCAGATGCTCCAATAAAATCATGCAGTGCGGTATCATGCACCAGGCCAACGCCTCTTGTACGCCATACCATGCCTAATCCCAGCTGTTCTGCCATCAGCCACATCGACATAATGGCACTGCTTACGGCAAAGACATTATCTTTTGTCGCCCCTTCATCGCCTTCAACAATGGCGGATGTCACAACAATAATCAGGGGTGTGTTCGTGATGGCTTTCATGGAGCTTTCCACTAAATGCGGCTTCGCTGGAAAGCGTTTTTGCAGGTAATCAAGTGCCACCTGCTCGTAGCGTTTTAAGCTTTCTCCCTGCAATACATAGAAATGCCACGGCTCACGCATGCGGTCATTTGGTGCGTATGTGGCTGCTGCTAATAATGTCTCGATTTTTTCCCGTTCTACTTCGCGCAATTCAAAATTTCGAATCGCACGGCGTTTTTTCAAGGCTTCTAACATAATTCATGCTCCTTTTCTTTAAACCAGGCAATTTGATCCCGTACTCCAACAACATCTCCAACCAAAATCATCGATGGATTCGAGATGCCATGAATCCGGATATCCTCTGTAATCGTTTCGAGTGTCCCTGTAATCGTCCGCTGCCTGGCAGTTGTGCCCCATTCAATCACAGCAGCAGGGGTTGTTCCGCTTTTTCCATTAGCTATTAAGCTTTTCGTAATGTGTTCAATGTTGCCAATGCTCATATAAAAGGCGACCGTGTCAATTTGAGCAAGCGCAGACCACTTTAGAAAGTCCTGCTCCTTTTCGGCGCGGCCATGGCCAGTTACAATCGCAAAGCTTGCCGCATGATCACGGTGTGTCACAGGAATTCCTGCATACGCAGGCGCAGCAATTCCGGCAGTTATACCTGGAACAATTTCAAAGGGAATACCTGCTTCCCGCAATATGGCCGCTTCTTCAGCACCTCGTCCAAAGACAAATGGGTCGCCTCCCTTTAAGCGCAGCACCTGCCTGCCAAGGTTTGCCTGTTCTACCAGCACCCGATGGATTTCATCCTGAATCAATCCATGCCTGCCAGGCTCTTTCCCGCAATAAATCAGCTCTGCATCTGCTTTTGCGTGTGTTAACATTTCCACATTCACAAGACGGTCATATAAAATCACATCAGCCTGCTGGATGCATTCCAAACCGCGAATTGTCAGCAGTTTGGGGTCACCTGGTCCAGCTCCAACAATATAGACAAATCCACTCATTGCTTTTCTCCAATACGCTTAAGCAGCCGGTCTTCACATTTTTGCTTCTCGCCTTGCTCTATCCACTCCAAAATTTGAGGATCCAGAAGCTCTGCCAATAGCTGCTTTTTCTCATCCCCAGTAAACTTTTCTAAGATCCGCTGACGGGCTTCCTTTAAAAAAGATACATACTGCGCATAATGCTCTCCATATTCCTCTGCTAATTCTGACTTCACTTTGCGGGTCAGACCGGGGCTTGCGCCAGATGTTGATACGGTCAAAACGAATTCACCGCGTCGGACAACTGCGGGATTAATGAAATCAATACGGCCCTTTGCATCTGCACGGCTGAGCAGCTGCCAATGCTGTGCGGCTTCTTCCACTGCATTGTTTACTTCTTCGTCGTTTGTTACGGCAAAGATCAGGGCCGCGTCATCTAAATCAGCCGGTTCGAACGATTTTTCTTTCCATGTCACAAGTCCTTCATGGATATACTGCTCTAATTTTTCAGTAACCACCGGGCTGATCACAGTTACTTGGGCTTTTGTCGGCAGCAGGGCTTCAGCCTTCTGGCGTGCCACATGTCCGCCACCGACAATAACCACCTTTTTATAATCAAGATTCATTAATAACGGAAAATAATTCATGTTCTGCCTCCAAACAAGCTGCCAGCCAATTTTTCACAAGCTGCGGATTCGATGCAAAGTGAAAGTGTGTATAGCCGGCTACAAGATTATCAGTTAAATAGCCTTCCTTCTGAGAGCGGAAGCGGCCCTTGCTGAAATAGGCCGGTGAAGGATGATTCCCTTCATATGCCGAGTAATGGAATTCATGCCCTTTTGCCTGCTCTCCTTCATTCATCAGGAAGTTGCCCGGAACACCTGTAATTTCCCGATACCCGAGTGCAGCCAATTTATCCTGCATCCTGACCCGGCCCGGAATCACACCGATCATCGGGAATGCCTGTCCTTTTCGATCCACAATTTCTTCTGTTAAATACATAAAGCCGCCGCATTCTGCCAATGTCGGCACTCCCCGCTCCAGCGCGGCCTTTATAGATAGCTTAGCTGCCTCATTTTTAGCCAATGCTTCAGCAAACTCTTCCGGGAAGCCGCCGCCGATGTAAAGCCCCTGCGCTATTTCAGGAACTTCCTCGTTGTCCAGCGGAGAGAAGAAATGCAATGCGGCACCATGGGCCCGCAGCAATTCTAAGTTTTCTTCATAGTAAAAATTAAAGGCCGCATCTCTGGCAACCGCAATATGTACTTCCTGTCTTTCCGGCTGTGCATCAAAAATGGAAGAGGAGACCTCCAATACCTTGGCTTTCGTTAGTTCCAGAAGCTGATCAATATCCACTGTTTCTTCAATCGCTTCTGCCAGACTTTCAAAATAGGAATCTAAATCACCGCGTTCTATGGCCGGCACCAGCCCTAAATGACGGCTTGGCATCTCGGCTACAGCTCCTTTTGGGAGATAGCCAATGACAGGAATTCCGCATTCTTGTTCAATCGCTGATTTGACAATATCAAAATGGCTTTTGCTTCCTAATTGATTGGCAAGGACTCCAACGATATGGGAGCTTTCATCCAGCATTTGAAAACCTTTGACAATCGCCGCCGCACTTCTTGCCATACTTGCCGCATTGATAATTAAAATGACGGGACTTTTTGTAATCCCGCTAATATGGGCAGCAGAACCTTCATTGGATAATGGTGATTTTCCGTCATAAAAGCCCATCACTCCCTCAATCACCGATACGTCTGTATCGCGGCTCGCTCTTGCGACAATGGCACGCACGGTATCATGGGACATCATGAAACTATCAATATTTCGGGAAGGGCGTTTGGTGACAGCTGTATGATACGCAGGGTCAATGTAATCAGGGCCGCATTTAAAGCCCTGTACGGTTAACCCGCGCTTCATCAGCGCACGCATAATGCCGATGGTGAAGGTTGTTTTTCCGACACCGCTTCCTGTTCCGGCCAGAACAAATCGATTCATCCTCTTCCCTCCTCAAAATTGATGCGTGCAATACTGATGGTCACATTGCCGCTTTTCTTCTTCTCCAGCAGCAATTCCTTCGCATTCGCATACCTCATGGCCGCCGGCTCACTGACTCCATACGCGCCCGTATATTTAAAGACGGTGTCCGACGGATTTTGCATCAGAATCTCATTCAGCTCTTCAGGTGTGTATGTAACAAACGGCCAGTTATATTTAGCTGTTAATTCCAGCAATCCTGCCTCGTCTTTTTTCAGATTAATAGATGCAATCGCTTTGACGCTTTTTTTGCTCAAACCTAGCTCCGCCAATGTTTCATCAATTACTCCTTCAATCTCTGCCAATGACGTGCCTCGATTGCAGCCAATACCAAGCACTATTGATTTTGGACGGTACAGGACCCCGTTCTCAAGCAGCGCCTCTTCATACGGTACTAGAATGCGATCTGTAATAAGCAGTGCTGCTTGCGGCTTTGCCTTGATGGCTTCCTCTATTGATGGATAAATTTTTAGATTGTCCGGCATTTCCCTGTCATACGTCCACCAATTCTTTTCCCCGGTTTCCTGCACGATCGCCACATGCTCTTCATTAACAACCGATGCACTGACAGGTGTTAATTTTTCTTCGCTATCCCACATCCAACCAAATTGGGCGCCAAATAAATCGACCGGAATTGTTTTTTGAACATCTGATGCGGTGGTCACAACAGGCGCCGCCCCAATCGCATGGGCAAATTCATGTGTTAATGCATTGGCACCGCCAATATGGCCGGATAATACGCTGACGACATACTGGCCTTTATCATCAACCACCAGCACGGCTGGGTCCTTCTTTTTATCGATCAAAAGCGGGGCAATCATGCGGACAACAGCACCGAGGGAAATGATGCAGATAATCCCTTTATACTGCTGGAACAATGCGGGCAATAATAGGCGGACCGTTCCATCAAATAATTGAATCTGCCGAGCTTCCTCATCGCCCTGTTCGAATTTTTTCATATAATATAGATCTGCATATGGGAATTTTTCCGCATAGCTTCTTGCATGCGCCACCCCATGCTTTGTAATGGCAACAAGGGCATAGGGTTTGCACTTTTCGATTACCGGGATTTCACCTTCGCGCAAACTAATCATTCGCCGTCACACCTTTGCGGAAGCCATGTGTGAACGTTTTGTCATATAGCTTCGAGCGGTATTCTTTCTCATGGATATGCGGGTCCAATGCCCAGCCTGCCAGAATCATCGCATGCTTGCGGATGCCGTTGACACGCATCGCTTCGTCCAGCTCAGACAATGTGGTGCGGACAATTTTTTGATCCGGCCATGAAGCACGCTGCACTACCGCCACCGGTGTATTGTCTGCCCAACCGGCTGCCTGCAGTTCTTTTGTGATTTTCTTTGTTAAGGTCGCACTTAGAAACATCGCGATGGTACAGTGATGGCTGGCCAATGCCTGTAATTTTTCACGCTCCGGCACTGGTGTCCGCCCTTCAGCCCTTGTTAATATAAGGGTTTGCGTTAAATCCGGAATGGTCAGCTCTGCCCCGACTGCTGCTGCGGAGGCAAAAACAGAACTGACGCCAGGTACAACTTCACAGCTGATATCGTGCTGCTTCAATAGTGCCACCTGCTCCATCGTTGCCCCGTACATGGCCGGGTCGCCTGTATGTAAACGTACAACCGTTTTGCCTGCATGGACTCGTTCAACAATGCAATCCACCATTTCTTCAAGATGCATCCCGGCTGTGCGGATAATCTCTGCCGACTCCTTGGCTTCCGCCACTAATGTCTCGCTGACAAGAGAGTCGGTATACATGACAACATCGGCTTCTTTTAATAGCTTTAAGCCTTTTACCGTAATTAAATCGGGATCTCCAGGACCTGCCCCGATAATCCAAATTTTCTTCATTTGCGCACCACCATACATGACAAGTAATTTAATTCTGCACCCCGGAGCTCATGGACATTCCATATGACCTCTTCGTCAGATGTAACTTTTGTTACAACATGTGTTTTGTCCAATAAATCCATTTCCTCCAGCAGATTCAGCATTTCATCCAATACCTTCGCTACTTTAATGAAGACAATCGCATCATGAGTTTCAATCACCCGCCGCATTTCCTCCATATTCTCGGTTGCCGGAATCATCGCGACATGGTCATCGCCATCAGCCAGGGCAATTCCTAACCGATTAACAGAACCATTAAAGGACGATATGCCAGCTACCGTTTCAATCGGAACATCAGGATGCATTGCCTGCATCAGCTTCATTAAATGGATAAATGTGCTGAACAGCATCGGATCCCCTTCCGTCACGAATGCGACATCTTTTCCCTGAGACAAAAAGCCATATATGGCTTCAGCGGATTTTGTCCACTCAGCCCTTAGTGTATCTTCATCTTTTGTCATTGGAAAAACCAAACCGAGCATCTCTTTTTCTTCGGGATTTATATACATGTCTACAATGCGATGTGCGTAGGATTTACTGCCTCTTAATTTTTTGGGATAAGCAATGACCGGGCTTTCCTGCAATTTGCGGAATGCTTTTACCGTGATTAACTCCGGATCTCCCGGCCCGACTCCTAATCCATACAAAGTTCCAATTCTCATTTAGTTCTTTCCTTTCTTTGCAGTCACAATAAAAATGGGATTTAACGGTACGAAGCGCGTTAAATGCAGGATTGGCTTACTTTTTGAAATCTGCGCCTGCAATACGGATACTTCGCAGCCCAGATTTTTCAAATGCTGCATCGCTTCAGCGAGATTTTCAATTGTGGCAATGTTCATAACGAGCCGGCCGTTTGGCTTCAGCCGTGAATGGCATGTCTGTAATAAAAGCTCCATATTGCCGCCGTTGCCTCCAATGAAAATCGCATGCGGATCAGGAAATTCATCCAGCCTCTCAGGCGCCTTTCCAAGGACGGCCGTGAAATCTGTCCGGTGTTTTAATTGATTTTCCAGGCAGTTTTCCAGATCGCCCTCATTCTTTTCAATCGCATACACGGCACCTTCCCGGGCTATTTTAGCCGCTTCAACCGCAACGGAGCCTGTGCAGGTACCAATATCCCAGACGATGCTGTTTTCCTTTAACTCCAGCTCCTGGATACAAAGAGTCCTGATCTCCCTTTTCGTAATCAAGCCTTTATCCGGTTTTCTCTGCACGAACTTATCATCCGGAATTCCCAGTGAGGCGCGCTCCACTGCCTCACGCTGCTTTAAAATCACTACATTCAATGGAAAAAAAGACGATTGTTCCATTTCGTCCAAGGTGAGAAACTGGCAGCGCTCCTCGTCCCCCTGCAGATTCTCAGCAACAAAGGCATCATACTCCGTCATGCCGAACTTCTTTAAATACTTCGCAATGGCCTGCGGAGAATTTTTTTCGTCTGTTAAAATAGCAATCTTTTTCCGCCCGTCGATTCTTTGGGCAAAGCCTTTAATTGAACGGCCGTGCAGGCTGACAATATACGCATCCTGCCAGCTCTCCTGCATTTTTGAAAAAGCGAGCTGAACAGAGCTTGTGTAAGGATAAATCTCCAATGGAAGCTTTCTCGCCAATACACCGCCAAGCCCATAAAACAGCGGATCACCTGATACCAAAATAACCGTATTGCGTGTTTCCTGCTGCAGGTCAGCCGTTAATGCCGACAAGCCGCCTTTGATTACTTTTTTTTCTCCAGTAAATTCCGGGAAAAATTGCAAATGGCGTTCCCCGCCAACCAGGACTTCACATTCATGAATCCAGTCTATGTATGGGGGGAGCAATCCTTCCGCGCCATTATCCCCGATACCAATCATCTTCATCCAATTTGTCAATATTCTCAGCCTTTCCTAGACAGCTTCCGTTCATGGCATACAGAGTTGTCGACACTTTGACGTTTGCGTTCATATGATTCAGTGCATAATAGCAGCAGTTTCGGCAAAGGGCTTCAAAAAATTCTTCGTTTCCCTGAAGCATTTCACCAACCTGTGAAGCCGTATTTGCCTGTAAAATGTCCTGCTGAATTTCCTCATTGACTTCCACTTTATTGGCCATACCTGCTAAAAACTCGAAACTGACTGGGGCACTTTTCGAGTGCACCATCATAACTCCCTGTGCAACCTTTGAGAATTTCCCCATCATCCCTACAAGAGAGACTTTAGGAATCTTCTTCCTTGCAATATTCTTCAAAGTAAAACCGACAAAGTCGCCCATTTCGATAAAGGCTTCTTCCGGCAAATGCGGATACTGCTTCATGGCAAATTTTTCACTGCGGCCGCCTGTGGTAATGACTAAATGCTCACAACCTGCTTCTTTTGCGACATTGATCGCCTGAGCGATACTCGCCATATAGGCGGAACTGGAAAATGGCACCACCGTTCCCCGTGTTCCTAAAATCGAGATACCTCCAATAATGCCTAATCGGCCATTCAATGTTTTTTCTGCAATTTCTACACCGTCAGGAACCGAAATGACTACTTCAATGCCCCGATTTACTTTATATTTATCCATTGCTTCCTGGACGACACCATGGATCATTTTACGCGGCACAGGGTTGATCGCTGCCTGCCCTACCGCTACTGGCAGCCCTGCTTTTGTGACTCTTCCCACACCGATCCCGCCATCTAAATGGATGCCTTCTTTTTTTGCATATGTGACCGTACTTTGAATTCGTGCCTGATGTGTGGCGTCCGGGTCGTCCCCTGCAT